>CAMPAX010000096.1 GCA_946633495.1 uncultured Lachnospiraceae bacterium
CCGAACTGGCGGAGTCCGGGGCGGATGCCGCGCAGGAAGCGGCGGAAGTGTCCCAATCGAAGGCTCTTCTTACATCAGCGGATACCGACGAGGAGGATCTTCCTTCCGAGGAGGGGTTTATCATCGGAGCCGACGGGGAAACGTATTATATTAACGGCGATGGAATCGTACTTACTGACCAGATCATCACGGTATCCGATAAGCAGTACTATCTGACGGAGTCCGGGGCGCTTCTTAAATCGGGAGCAGTCCTTCTGGATGGGATCATTTATCGTGCAAATAAATACGGAGAACTGAGCGTAAAGGCCGGCTGGATTGAGATCGACAGTGACTGGTATTATACCAGGTCGGACGGCTCACTGCGTGTCAATCAGTGGATCAGCGGCAAATACTTCGTGAAGGAAGATGGGAAGATGGCAACGGATTCCATCATTTCCTGGGGCGAAAAGCTTTATTATGTGAATAACAGCGGTCTCTGGGTGAGTGAGATCGGCTGGGTGAAGCATCAGAAGAACTGGTACTATGTCAATAAAGACGGATACCTTGAGGTGGATTCCATCATAGCGGACGACAAGAAGATGTACTATTTGGACGAGTCCGGAAAGATGGTGACGAAGACCATCGTTTTTGTTGAGGACGAATGGTATTACTATGCCGGAGTTACCGGTGCGTTCCGTGATAAAGAGGGCTGGATCCAGTGTGACGGTGACTGGTACTATCTTGGAGAGGATGGAAGAGTTCGCTGCAACGCAACTGCGCTGGATGCCAGTGGGAAACGCTTCTATCTCGGCGATGACGGAAAGATGGTAAGGAATGAGATCATTGTTTTAGATGAGGTCATGTTCTGGGCAGGAAAGGACGGTGCGTTCCGGGCGAAGGAAGGCTGGATTCAGATCGGCGAGGACTGGTATTACACTGAGGCGGATGGATCCTTCCGCAGAAATGCATTTGTTAAAACATCTGCAACGAAGCAGTATTACATGAATGATGTTGGAAAAATGGTGGCCAGCACGATCATTTTATATGATGAGCAGCTGTATTATCTTGATAAGAATGGTCTTGTGAAGATGAATAAAGGCTGGATGAAGCTGGATGGACGGTGGTATTATGCCATTGGTGACGGGAAGATCATGCGGAATCGGGTGCTGGAGTATAAGGGAAAACTTTACTTCATGGGCGATGATGGCCATATGATCGAAAATGACGGCGTGGTGACAATGGACAAAGGGTATCTTGCGGATGCGGATGGGGTTCTGTCTCCGGTAACCGGCTGGTTCAAGTCGGGCGGGCTCTGGTATCGTGCGGATAAGAATTCCAACCTTGTTAAGGACTGCTTCGTTACGACTTCCGGCAAGGAGTATTATCTGGATCTCTTCGGGGTGATGCAGGACAACTGCTTCTTCTATTACGGGGATGATCTGATGTATGCCAAAAAGGGCGGAGAGGTGCGCAGAAAAGGCGGCTGGATGGATCTGGACGGACACTGGTTCTTCTCAAACCCCGAAGGTGTTTTCTATCGCGGTGTCGCCATGAAGATCAAAGGCGTAAAGTATTATTTCAATTCAGACGGCAGCATGCGCGAAACCGCAGAATACTATTACAGCGGATATATCAAGGATACGTCCTATACTGAGATCGATGGAAGACGCTACCACGTGGATGCCAACGGAAATATCGATTCCTGGTTCGGCATCGATGTATCAGGGTATCAGGATATCATCGATTGGGACAAGGTAGCGGCGGACGGAGTGGACTTCGCGTTCATTCGCGTGGGCGGACGTTTCATGGCTTCCGGTGAGATCTATGATGACAGCAAGACCTGGCGGAATTTAGAGGAGGCAACGCGGGTAGGAATTCCCGTGGGTGTTTATTTCTTCTCGCAGGCGGTAACGATCGAAGAGGCAATCGAGGAAGCAGATTATACGCTGGAACGGATCAAAGGGTATGACGTCCAGCTCCCGGTGGTCATTGACACGGAAAATACCAACGGAGGACGACAGAATTATATCACTCCGCAGGAGAGAACCGATATCATCAAGGCATTCTGTGAACGGGTTGCTGCGGCAGGCTATACGCCTATGTATTATGCAGGTATGGGCTACTGCGTCGATGGCTACGTGCTGTATGAACAGTTATCGGAGTATATGCATTGGTGTGCACAGTACTGGAAGCGGAATCAGTGTGATGATTTCGGCGTGCCGTATCAGATCTGGCAGTACACGGAAAAGGGTAAGATCGACGGCATCTACGGAGGCGTAGATTGCAATATCTGGTATCGCAATTATTGATCGGATCGTTAAAAAAGTAATAGTAAAAGAAGTGGAGTATGTGGATGACCGGAAGACATTGGTTTAAAAGAAAATGTATATTATTGCCCGGTGTTTTTGCTGTGGCAGGCTTCGCTCTTTCGGTTTCGCATATGGATGTACATGCAGAAACTTCGAGGATTTCCCCGGAGGAACAGGTAGTTCTTTCGGCGGAGGAAAGCAAGGAACCGGCGGCAGGAGACTCTTCCGAAGAGGATAGAATTTCAGAGAATTTGGATGCTTTGGCAAAGGAAGGATCGGCAGCAAACAAGGAAAATGCTTCGGCAGAAAATAATTTATCAGATAGTGATGGCCTTTCGGATAGAGAAGATCTGCCCGCTGATGATGGCGATTCCGAAGAGGGGGATGCTCTGTTAAACGGTGACAGCAGATCCACTGAGGGGGATGCTTTATCGAGTGAAGGAGATTCCGAAAAGTCGGATGCTTTATCAGACGGTGAAAGTGGTTCTGCTGAGGGGGATATTTCATCTGACGCAGGCGACCCCGCTGCGGGAGATATTTTATCAAATGATAGCAGCGATTCCCTGGAGGGAGAACTTTTGCTGGTTGAGAGTGGCTTCAGCAAGAGGGATCCGGTTTCAATCAGCGAAGAGGAAGAAAAGGATCCTTACGTCTCGGGCAAAGAGGAATCCGAAACGATATTGCATCCGGGAGAATCTTCTTTGGGCAGCGGAAATCGTGTCTGGTTCTTAAATGTGTCCGGAGGTACTTTTAATTCCGACATGATCCTGGTGGAATCCGAAGGCCGCTTTGGACTTATCGATGCCGGAAATCGTTACTCGGACTGGATCGTGGACTCGGATGGAACAGAGTATTATGTGCCGTGGATTTATGAAGACGGCACCTCTGCTCATCTTTCCTGTCAGGTCCAGGGGAGAAATGGGAAAGACGCCGCCATTTTTATGGTGGAAACTCTTGGAGTGACACATTTGGATTTTATCATCGGGACACATTCTCATTCCGATCATATCGGAGGAATTCCGGAGATTGCGGCTCTTCTGGTAGAAGATGAGACGGGGATCCATTCTCTGATAGATGAACATACGATCTTTCTGAAGAAAGAATATCATCACATCAATTCAACGCAGGATGACCTGGGTGAGGAAACCAGTGAACTGTCCTGGCATACGCAGGCCTTCGACTATCAGGCAGTGCAGGCGGTGGAAGAGCATGGGGGAATGGTGCTGGATATAAGCCGGGGCCTTATGACTTCCGATGAGGCACAGCCGGAATTGGATTACAGTGATATTACGGAACCCCTGAACGGAAAATATGAGCAGGGGGACCCGGAAAATTGGTATGATGATTCCTTTGAGTTTTTGTTTGGAGATTTTCTGATACGTCTGTACAATCTTTTTTCGGTTCAGGCGGCGAGAGACGATAATGTGAATTCCATAGCGGCGGTGATCACCGATGGCAGGCATTTCCTGTTCACAGCGGGAGATCTGGATATGGATTACGGAGTGCAGCAGAAGATCGCCGAGAAGGTTGCCTGGGATTTTGGAGTGATGGATGTGATAAAGGCCAGCCATCACGGGATTGCTATTTCCAGGGGACATCTGGATTCTCTTCAACCGGGGATCGTGGTTACTACGGCGGCTCGTACAAAGCCGACCTCTGTGGCAACTGACGGCAATTACTCGGCAGGGCTTTATTATGCGGGAGAAAAGTATGGTACCGTATCCTATGAAGTTGGGGCATCTGACCGGGGGATCGTGGTGGAATTCGGGGATGAGGATCTAAGTGTGGTTCAGCTGACGGGAACTGCAGAAGAGGCTGCCTTTATCTCTGCGGAGAATTGTAAAACCGACGTCCCCAAAAGAAACGGCTGGGTAAGATGGACAGAAATCAGCAGGGATGAAAATGGAAAAAACATAATAAATTATTATTATTTCATTGATAACCATCCGGTTACGGGGTGGAATGAGATCGATGGAAACAGGTATTATTTCGATCCGGAAGGCTTCATGTACCGGGGCTGGCTGGAGGAAGAGGGGAATATCTGGTTCCTTCAGGCGTCCGGCGTGATGCGGACCGGCTGGATGAGATGGGATGATCAGGTGTTTTATTTTGATCCGGAGGAAGGTGTATCTGTCACGGGCTGGATCCTGAGCGGCGATAAAACCTATTATCTGACGGAAGATCAACAGTGGCTGACCGGCTTTCATATGATGGATGGAGAGGGGTACTTTTTCCGAAATAATGGCGTAATGGCCACCGGATGGGTGAAAACGGAAGACGGATATCGGCATTTTGATCCGGAAGGTCATATGCAGTCGGACTGGCTTGTGCTGGAAGAGGGAATATATTATCTGGAAAACGGGATCATGGTAACTGGCTGGCTGGATCTGTCGGAGGATGAGAAGTACTATTTTGACCGGCTGGGCTGTATGGTTACGGGCTGGCAGAATGTGGACGGATCGGTGTATTACTTTGATGGAACCGGTAAGATGCAGACGGGCTGGTTCTATGATGATGAAAAATGGTTTTATCTTGCACCCGAAGGAAATCGTGTGGATGGCTGGGTGAGGATCCCGGAGGGAGTCTTCTATACAGATCCGGAAGAGGGGATGCAGACGGGTTGGCAGGAAATTGAGGGTGAATTCTATTTCTTTGGAACGGACGGCAGCATGAAGACCGGCTGGAAGTCGGAGAATGGGGTCTGGTATTACTTTTCCGAGGACGGATCCATGGTACGTGGCTGGGGAGAGATTGACGGGAAGCGGTATTATTTCTCGGAAGCGGGCATTATGATGACCGACTGGATCAAGGTCGAGGGAAAATGGTATTACCTCACCGCAAAAGGTGTCATGGTAACCGGCTGGAAGAAGCTGGACGGAAAATGGTATTATTTCCGGGACGGCGGGGCTATGGCAGCCGGCTGGGAAAATGCAGACGGGAAATGGTATTATTTCAAGAATAACGGAACCATGGAGACCGGCTGGAAGAAGCTGGGCGGAAAGTGGTATTTTTTTGCCGATAACGGAGCCATGATCACCGGTTGGAAGAAGCTGGGCGGAAAGTGGTATTATTTCCTGGAGCAAGGCTCCATGGCGGCCGGCTGGAAAGAGGTGGACGGAAAGTGGTATTACTTTGCGGATAACGGGTCCATGATCACCGGCTGGAAAAAACTGAATGGAATATGGTACTATTTTACGGCGAAAGGGAAGATGGTCGTTGGCTGGCAGCTGATAAACGGGACCTGGTATTATTTTAATGAGAAGGGTGCCATGCTTACGGGCGAGAATCTGATCAACGGACAGTGGTATCAGTTCCGGGAAAACGGTGCATGGATCGAGGCGTGAGGTGACCGGGAAACATAGGAGTTATCGGTATCAGCCTGACGGAATGGGAAACCTTCACGCGACTATATTGGATGAAAACAGTGCAAACAAGTGTCGGGCAGGCTTTAAAAGCGGACACTGTAATGATCAGGAAATCAGAGGATGGGACTATGGAATTTCGGGATTTAAAAAGACAATACGAAGTTTTGAAAAGGGAAATCGACGAGAGAACCGCAAATGTGATCGCTTCCGCTCATTTTATCTCCGGACCGGAGGTGAAGGAACTGGAGAAGAAACTGGCGGAATATGTTGGCGTGAAGCATTGCGTTACCTGCGCGAACGGGACAGATGCGCTGACGCTTGCCTGCATGGTATGGCAGGTGGGACCGAAAGATGCGGTGTTTGTGCCGGATTTCACTTTCTTCTCCAGCGGAGAGTCCCCGGCAGCTCTGGGGGCGCATATTGTCTTCGTGGATGTGGACCGGGAAACTTTTAATATGGATCCCGTAAAACTGGAACAGGCGGTTGAGGCGGTAAAAAAAGAAGGCAGATATCAGCCGAAGGTTGTTGTGGCGGTGGATCTTTTCGGACAGCCGGCGGATTATTCCAGGATCCGTCCGATCTGTGACAAGTATGGAATGTATCTTCTGGAGGATGGAGCCCAGGGATTCGGCGGTGAGATCCGTACCGGAAATACGGCCGGAAAAGCCTGCAGTTTCGGTGATATTTCCACCACCAGCTTTTTCCCGGCAAAACCACTGGGATGCTATGGCGACGGCGGGGCAGTATTTACCGATAATGATGATTGGGAAGCTCTGCTTCGGAGCTATGCTGTGCATGGAAAAAGTGTGGAAAGCAAGTACGATAATCTTCGTCTTGGGATGAACAGTCGACTGGATACTCTGCAGGCAGCGATCCTTCTGCCGAAGTTAGAGGCTTTTCGGGCTTCTGAGGTGGAAGCGGTGAATCAGGTAGCCGATTGGTATCGAGAGTTTCTGGCTGATACGGATATCGTGGCCCCTGCCGTAAAACAGGGATTCCTCAGCAGCTGGGCACAGTTTACCGTAAAACTGCCCGGACGACTGAAGAGAGAGGCAGTCCAGGCAGCACTGAAGGAGGCCGGGATCCCGTCCATGGTATATTATATGAAGCCCATGCATTTACAGGCGGCATTTGCAGGTACGGGAAGTGAGAAGGCCAGGTGTCCTGTGACGGAGGAACTTTGCAAATGTGTTCTCAGTCTGCCCATGCATCCTTATATGACCAGAGAAGAAGTGGAGTTTGTTGTAAAGGAGCTGAAACGTTTATGAGAATCTGCTTTGTGGCGGAGGCCAACAGTGCTCATATCGAAAAATGGTGTGGATATTTTCTGTCCCGCGGGCATGAGGTGCATGTGATCTCTTTTACAAAGGGAGATATCCCGGGAGCAAAGATCCATTGGATCGATCTTGGGTTGGAGGGTGAGGAGAGTGACCTTGCCAAACTGAAATACCTGACTCAGGGGCGCCGGATCCGTAAGCTGCTGAAAGAAATTGATGCGGATGTGGTAAATGTGCATTATGCAACCAGCTACGGTGCGGCAGCGGCGCTGTCCGGCGTGCGAGGATATGCGCTTTCTGTCTGGGGTGCGGATATATACGACTTCCCAAGGAGGAGTTTTCTTCATAGATCATTGCTTCAATACAGTCTGTCTCGTGCGGACTGCCTTTTTTCTACCAGCCGTGCAATGGCCAGAGAAACCAGAAAATACAATCGAAATAAGCGGATCGAGGTCACACCCTTTGGCGTGGACGAGAAGCTTTTTTCACCGGAACGAAGAAAACGCGCAAAGAGTCTTTGGTCCGGAGATATTGGATCGGCAGAGGCGCTAAAGGCAGAGGCACCGAAGTTAGAAGTGTCGGAGTTGGAAACATCGAAGTTAGAAGTATCGAAGTTAGAAGTATCGAAGTTAGCAGCACCGTTGACGGCAACCTCAAAGGCAGAAGAATTGAAAGATCCGGTGGAAGCTGAGAAAAGGGATCGCAGTTTTCAGATTGGTTTGGTAAAAAAACTGGATCCGAAGTATGGTATCGATGTTCTGCTAAATGCGGCAGCATTGATCCGGCAGGAACGGCCGGATATCGATCTTCGTCTGGTGATCGCGGGAAAGGGACCGGCAGAGGAGGAGTACCATGCTTTGGCAGAAGAGCTTGGACTCTCGGAACGGGTGACCTGGACCGGATTTATTCCCCAGGAGGAAGCAGCGCGTGTATGGGCGGATTCGGATGTGGCGGTAATTCCGTCTACGCTGGATTCAGAGTCCTTCGGGGTTGCGGCAGTGGAAGCACAGGCCTGCGGAGTTCCGGTGGTGATTTCGGATATTCCGGGACTGATGGAGGCTACCCGGCCGGGGTATACCAGTCTGGTGGTTGAGAGGAAGAATCCCCGGGCTCTTGCGGATGCGATCCTCCGGCTGTATGATGATCCGGAGCTTTGTCACCGTCTTGGAAAGAACGGAAGGAGATATGTTTTGAAGCGGTATGGCTATCAAAGCTGCTTTCGGCATATTGAAGAATGTCTGGAGAAACTTGCACGACAGAAATGATTTTAACCTTACTATGCGTCTGAATACCTTTGAAATCGTCTGACGATTTCAGAAAAAACACAAGAAGAGAATGACAGAAAATGCTTGATTTTTGGGGGCTGATTGACATAATTCAGGAATTTGAAAAAAAGTAAAAAAAAGATAAAAAAGTTGTTGACATTGAGAAACCTCAGTGGTAGTATATAGAAGCTGTCGCAC
>CAMPAX010000097.1 GCA_946633495.1 uncultured Lachnospiraceae bacterium
TGTTAATCCATAAGGCAATGGGAATGTGGGAAGCTTTGATAATAAAGATCCGGATATAAGAGTGAAATATTAAGCAGGAAACAAGAACAAGGAGGATGCTATGAAACTGGTCAGGAAGAAAAATGCTTTGAAGATCCTGTATTACATGATGGCGGCGGACGGATTCATTACGGACACGGAGCGGGCCACCTTTGACGAGCTGGGACGGCTGATCGACGACCGCTATGACAGCTATCGGACGGACATCCTGTGGCAGTGCAGAAATATCGCACTCACCACGCCGGAGGGGGATCCGGTGTATGCTCTGCTGAACAACGTATCGCGGGAGCTGGCGGATGTGTCGGATGTGATGACGGAGGACATGATTCCGGGACGTCTTCTGGTGTGGAACATGCTGGCCATCGCGCTTTGCGATAAGGATTATGCAGAGGGCGAGCGGCGGCTCATTGACGAAGCCCGCCGGAAGCTGGAGCTGGACGAGAAGGATTTCCTGAAAATGGAACGTACCATGCAGGCGGAAGCGGCAGTAGGACGGCAGATTGCATTTCTGCAGGAGCAGGTTGCGGAAAATCCGGATCTTCGGCCGCAGCTGGATAACCTGAAGGAGCGGCGGAAGATCATCGCTGCAAATGCAAAAGATTTGATGACCAGCAGGGGGTAAGGGATATGGCATTTTTATTCTTCGGACATATGACGGAAAAGGCTGCGTCAGACTGCGTGGCGGCGGCGGATCAGCTGGCGAAAAATTATGAACGGGTGACGGAACTGGTTGCGGCTTACAATCGGATGAAGGATGTGATCCTTTTTGATACCGTACGGATCACCGAGAGCCTTCTGGATGCAACGGGAATGTCGGATCTGGAACGGACACTTTGGGAGACGGAGTATCCGAAGGAGGATGATTCCATGCTTCCGGGAGAAGGCGCCCGGCAGAAGGCTGCGGAGGCGGCGAAGGACCGGAAGGCGGCAGCGGAGCTTACGAAGCAGATGAATGAGGATTCTGCCCGGGTGCGGGAGATCGGATTCGTTCTCACCGGATTCTATCAGGAACTGGCGATGCTGGATTCGAAGATGGTTCTCATGAATGACAGCATGCGGAAGATCATAAAGAACCGCGGCACCAGCTTTGCCGAGTATAATACAGAGGACATCAGCCTCTTTCGGCGGGCAAACGCGACATCGGAGAAGCTTCGGGGACTTATGAGTATCCGGGTGATCGATGAGAACGGAGTCGTGACGGAGACGGCGCTGAAACGGTCGGAAGAGCTGCTTGCAGAGCGATAGGAGGTGCTGCATGGAAGAAGTTCCATACCATTGGGGGCGCGGAATATGTTTTCGCGAAAAACGGTGCGCTTGTGGAATAAACTCCACATCACCTACTAAAACAATAGGTAAAGTTCTAAAAATGCTCTTTTCAAATCGTTCATAGTAGAGTATACTACGGCGTATATGCAGATACGAATGCTTCCACAGGTACGTTGATTGGCTTTCCGAAAGCCGGAGAGGATCCTGTAGAACCTTGCCATATTTGGTACTGCATGATTATATTTCCGGGAGGCATACTTCATGAAAAAGATTCTAACAATCCAGGACATTTCCTGCCTGGGCAAGTGCTCCGTCACAGTGGCTCTGCCGGTGATCTCCGCCATGGGCGTTGAGACCGTGATCCTGCCGACGGCGGTGCTGTCCACCCACACCATGTTCAAGAATTTTACGGTAAAGGACCTGACGGATCAGCTCCTTCCCATCGTTGAACATTGGAAATCCGAAGGCGTGACCTTCGATGCGATCTACACCGGATACCTCGGCTCCGCAGAGGAGATCGAGATCACGAAGAAGATCTTCGAGATGTTCAAAACCGATGATACGCTGATCTTCATCGATCCCGTCATGGCAGATAACGGAAAGCTTTATCCTGCATTTGATATGGCTTATGCGAAGCTGAATGCAGGTCTCTGCGGCAGCGCGGACATCATCGTTCCGAATATCACAGAGGCTGCTTTCATGACCGATATGGAATATAAGACCGAGTATGACGAGGCTTATGTGAAGGAAATGCTGGACCGTCTGGCAAAGCTTGGTTCCAGGGTGGCAGTCCTTACGGGCGTATCCCTCAGCGAGGGCAAAACCGGCGTGTACGGACTGGATACCCGGACCGGAGAGTATTTCAATTATCAGAATGACCGGGTGGATGCTGCATACCATGGAACCGGCGATATCTTTGCATCGGTGGCAGTGGGCGGACTCGTACGCGGACTTTCCATGGAGAAGGCTTTCGCACTGGCTGCGGATTATACGGCAGAGACCATTGCCGTGACCAGGACGGATCCGAAGGAACCCTGGTACGGAGTGAATTTTGAAGAAACCATTCCGATGCTGGTAAGCAGACTGGCTGTGGATCTTGCGGTTTGAAAAATTCCGGCGTGTGGTTGAATCAGGGATTTTAAATCGGATAATACGGAAAGATTATTTTGAAAGACACAGGAGGACAGCCGAGAGACTGTCCTCTTCTTGTTCTTTCGGGACTGTGCAGTACTTCGCAAAACTACGCCAAAAAAGAGAATAAAAAAGCTGTAAGCCCTTGTATACCAAAGACTTACAGCCTATATATCAGTCGGAATGACAGGACTTGAACCTGCGACCTCTTGACCCCCAGTCAAGCGTTCTACCACCTGAACTACATCCCGGTCCGCAGCGCCTTTCGTCAGACGCATGTTATATAGTACAACGAACCGGCAAAACTTGCAAGCACATTTTTTAAAAAGATGCCGGAGGTGCATTTTTAAAAGGATGTTGGAGGTTGAAATGCTGTGGTAAATCTGTTACGATGGTTCGGTACGATTTTTTCCGGATGTACAGTATGCAAGAGGGGCCGGTTCAGATTCCCGGAAAGCCTGCATATTCTTTACGGAAGAAAATGACGGAAGGGGATTTGTGATATGGAAGAGAAGAAGAGAGGTTCTTTCAGAGGATCCATCGGCTTCGTACTGGCAGCGGCAGGCAGTGCCGTGGGCCTTGGAAATATATGGCGTTTTCCGGCTCTGGCTGCAAAGGACGGCGGCGGATTGTTCCTGATGATCTATCTGATCATGGCGGTGACCTTCGGATTTACGCTGTTGCTGACGGAAGTGGCCATCGGCAGGAAGACCAGGCAGAGTCCTCTTACGGCGTACGGAAAGCTGCATAAAAAATCCGGCTGGATCGGGGGACTTGCCTGTGCGGTACCCTTCATCATCATGCCCTATTATTGCGTGATCGGCGGCTGGGTGCTGAAATATTTAACCGTATATCTTACCGGAAATGGAGAGGATGCCACGGACAGCGGTTTCTTCAGCGGATTTATTACGGCACAGTATGAGCCCATCATTTTCACACTGATCTTTCTGGCGATGTGTGCGGTGATCATCTTCTTCGGCGTGGGGAAAGGCATCGAGCGGATCAGCAGGATCCTCATGCCGATCCTGCTGATCCTGGTCATCGGCATTTCCGTCTATTCACTGACGCTGGAGCATACGGACGAGGTAACCGGCGCAACCACCACAGGTCTGCAGGGACTCCGGGTTTATGTGATCCCGAACTTTGACGGTATCACCTTTGATAAGGTGGTAAATGTAACGGTTGATGCGCTGGGACAGCTGTTCTTCAGTATCAGTGTGGCCATGGGTATCATGGTTGCATATGGTTCTTATGTCAGCGACGATACCAATATGGTAAAGTCTGTGAACCAGATCGAGATCTTCGATACGGTGGTTGCATTTTTGGCCGGTGTCATGATCATTCCGGCGGTCTATGTGTTCCAGGGCGTGGAGGGGATGAACGGCGGTCCGTCCCTGATGTTTGTGGCACTTCCGAATGTTTTCAAGGCTATGGGACCGGTGGGGCATTTTATTCGTGCTGCTTTCTTTATGATGGTTCTTTTCGCGGCTGTTACATCGGCGATGTCCATCATGGAGGCTGTGGTGTCCAGCCTCATGGACAGGTTCAAATGGACGCGTTCCAAGGCTACCATTGCGGAGGGCACTGCCGCACTTGTACTGGCTGTGGTCGTATGCCTGGGTTATAATAAATTCTATTTTGAAGCAACGCTTCCGAATACTCCGGAGGGTGGTTCGGCGCAGATCCTGGATATCATGGATTATATCAGCAATAATGTGCTGATGCCCGTAGTGGCGATCGCTACCTGCATCATGATCGGATGGGTCCTGAAGCCGAGTACCGTGATCGATGAAGTGACAAAGAACGGAGAACGGCTGGGCCGGAAGAATCTCTTTATCGTCATGGTGAAATTCATCGCACCGGTGCTGCTGTTTACACTGCTGCTGGTATCCTTCGGGTTGCTGTAGTTCTGACTTGATCATACACTGCGGCCGGTATCCTTCGGAGGGCGTGTGAGAAGCTTTTGAAAATGGATCATGAGTTCCGGAGGCTTCATGAAACCGGATTCGGAACGGGGGGATAACTATGGGATTTGAAAATGTAAAAAACGTGATGGATGATTTTATCGGTCGTAAGGAGGAGAACGGTGCGTCTCTCGTGGTGACGAAAGCCGGAGAACCGGTATTTACTTACAGTGCAGGCCTTGCGGATGTGGAGCGTGGGATGGCATTTAAAGAAGATACCATCTGCCGCGCATATTCAGCCACAAAGGTGGTGACGGCCGTAGCCTGCATGCTTCTGGTGGAACGCGGCCGGCTGGATATCGGAGAACGGCTGGAAGTGTACATGCCGGAATTTGCTTCTCCTTATTATGTGAGAGAAGGACAGCGGATCCCGAGTCCTTCCATCCGCATTCGCGATCTTCTGGATATGACTTCGGGTATCCCATACCCCGGTGAGGGAGAGGAAGGGATCCAGGGTACCAACGACCTCTGGGGCCGGCTGGATGAGAGCATCAGGGACGGCAATTCCATGACGACACAGGGCTTTGCCAAGGGTGTCGCCAAAAATGCCCTGTCTTTTCCGGCAGGTGAAAAATGGATGTACGGCGCGTCTGCGGATGTGCTGGGAGCTTTGATCGAGCGGATCACGGGACAGACCTTTGGGGAATTCCTGCGGGAGAATATTCTGGATCCTCTGGGTATGGAGGACACGGCATTCTTTGTTCCGAAGGAGAAAAGGGACCGGCTGGCGGTGCTTTATGATTCGGCAGGAGAAAATCCCACAAAACCGGGTTATGTAAACCTCTGTATCTATGATTTCGAAGAAGATCCGGCATTCCAGTCCGGAGGAGCGGGACTCTTCTCTACGGCGAAGGATTTTGCAAAGCTTTCCGCGGCTCTTTCCAAAAAGCCCGGAGCGGCTGCGGCGTTGCTTCAGGGAAGAAGTCTGCTGCTTCCTGCAACCATTGATTTCCTTCGGACAAACGGTCTGTCTTCGGCGCAGCGCGTCTCCTATGACTGGGAGAACCTTCTGGGTTACGGATACGGGAACCTCTGCCGCTGCTTAGAGGATCGTAATCGGGCCGGATCCCTGGCCTCTGTCGGATCCTTTGGATGGGACGGCTGGACCGGGCCTTATGTGCTGATCGACCCCGATGCGGAAGTCTCGGTGACACTGTTCCTGCAGAGAGCAGGCGCGGGAACCACCCGCCTGGCCCGGAATGTGGTGAACGCAGTGTACGGCAGCGGAATGGTGTGATCTGTGCAAAAAAAGATGCCGCCTCATGAGACGGGATGATACAGATCTCGGATCACAGCTTCGGAGTGGTATCATGATATCGGATGTTTTGGCTCGCCCATAACGGGCGGGCCTTTAAATTGTATCTTCCGAACAGCATTGGCCCGGGCTTCGACGTTCACATAACTTGACATTATTGATGTTTCCGATTATACTAACTCTGTATAACTCTGCCCGGATGGGCTTTTTGCTGATTATTCAAACAAGAAAGAGAACCTCAGAGATCATGGATGAGATCAAAGATGCGAGTGTGGGCGGGCTGCGCGCGGTGGAAATGACTTTCCGCGGCATCCGGGAGTTTGCTTCCGGAGATACGTCTTTCCTGCAGTCGAAGACAAGACTGAATACGCCTGATTTCGGAACACTGATGCCGGAGACCTATCGGAAGGTCGCTGAGCTGAGCAATCAGTGCATCTCTTTGTTTGACCTGGAACTTCGCCAGGTTCTGGAGACCATAAAGAATCTCCAGGCCAGGGATTTTTATTTCCGCTGGTGCTCGGTCTACATGCCGCTGAGACAGCTGGGAGAGAAGGGGCTTCATCAGAAAATGATGAGCAAGATGGATGAATTCGAAGTGGATACCAACCGTGTCTGCTTTGAGCTTTCGCCGGATGTCCTTGTGGAAGGCACTAAAACCCACAGTGCCGCCATCGAGAACCTCAGAAACCGTGGATTTCATTTCATGATCACGGAGTTCGGAGGTCTGAATTCTCCGCTGATGCGTCTTGCATTTTTCCCTGTGGATTATGTGATGCTCAGCAGTGAGATGATCGGGTATCTGCGGGACGATGACCGGTCGCTGTCGGCTGTCGGCTCCATCGTGGAATTCGCGGAAGGCATGAACGCCACCACCATCGCGGACGGCGTGTCCAAAGCGGAGCACGCAGAGATGTTATACCGGACTCAGTGCAACTTCGGAGCAGGCCCGCTGGCGGGGAATTATGTGGCGGAGCGGTACCTGAGAAAGAAACGCGAAGCGGCGGAGTGATACAAACGCAAAGCGTAGAAGCACTGATAAACACATGATTGAAAATATAAATGGCGGACACCACTACAGATTTAAATGGACAGAAAGGAGGTGATCCCATGGCGGAAGAAGAGAAGAAAACTGACGGACAGCCGGCAGCAGAAGGAAATCCCGATGCAGGGACCGGAGCAGCAGGAAATGCAGGAGCCCCGGCAGATGGCGGCGCAGGAGCCGGCGAATCCGAACAAGGCGGAAAAAAGAGCAAAAAGGAAAGCCGACAGGAAAAGAAGGCACGTACCCGCGCCGAAAAGCTTGCGGACGTGGGAACCCTCAGACGAACAGCAAAGGAAGTCAAGCGCCATACTCTCCTCTCGAGGATCATAGCTCTGGTGATCGGCCTTCTGGTAGCGGTCATCGCAGTAACCTACGTTATATCTTATTTCTACGACAAGTTCGGCGCTTTCACCGTAAAAGTCAACAAATACGATATGGCGAAGCAGGGACTCAGCCTCTCCGAGGAACCGGAATACGAGCATACAGTCTCTGAGCTGAACGCGAATATCGTCTATGACATGACGAATATCAGCGGGCTGGACATCCCTCCCACCGTCGACAAGATCAACGGAAGCCATAATGGAGAGAACTACATAGCCTATACATTCTACCTCAGTAACGCCGGACGAGATACCGTGTCCTATGAGGGGGAGATGGTCATTGATAATGTGACCAAGAACGTGGACGATGCCATACGAGTTGCCGTTTACAAGAACGGCGAGAAGACCGTGTATGGGAAGACAAAGTCCAGCGGCGGAGGCATGGAAAGTGATTGCGATAAGGAATTTCTGACGTCAACGATCGTTATGAGGACAAGGACGGAGAATTTTGAACCTAAAAAACGTGATAAATACACGGTTGTGATCTGGTTGGAAGGCAATGATCCTGATTGCGTTGATGCAATCATCGGGGGGACGATCAAATTCTCGATGGTCTTCAATATTATCGAATCGACATAAACAGCTCATTCACAGGCTTCTGTTATATTCACTCTAAGGGGAAAAGGTATGAAAAAGGTATTAAAGGTTGTTCTGGATGTATTGGCATGGATCCTGCTGATCGTGGCATTTCTGGTCACGATCCTGGTATTTGCATCCGCGCGAAATGGTGGAATTCCGAATCTTTTCGGGATCATGCCCATGAGCGTGCAGTCTGACTCCATGAGCCCTACGTTCAATAAGGGAGATATGATCATCGTAAAAGAAATCGATGACCTCTACACATTGAAGAAGGATGATGTTATCACGTTTTATACCATTGTAGACGGTTCAAGGATCATCAACACCCACCGTATCATGGAGATCAACGAGAATGAAGGCTCCCGCAGCTTCATAACCCGAGGCGATGCCAACAGCGTAGATGATAATCTGCCGGTTGGTGCCGCTGACATTATTGGAAAGTGGTCGGGAACCAGACTGAAAGGAATCGGTTCGTTCTTCGATTTCCTGCAGACAAAGACGGGATTCTTCGTCTGTGTCATCATACCGATCGCACTGTTCTTTATCTTCGAGCTTTATAAGTTCATTGTGACATTGATTGCGGCTAAGAAAGAAGCAGCAGGTCCGGAGCTGGACGAAGAAGAGATCAAGCGGAAAGCCGTAGAAGAATATCTTGCAAAGCAGGCGGCTGAGAAAGC
>CAMPAX010000098.1 GCA_946633495.1 uncultured Lachnospiraceae bacterium
CCTGTTTCTTTGAAGGAGCCTGTCCGGCCATGCATTGAACTCCCTGAAACCGGTATCATATAAAAAAGGATCAGGAAGTGGACGATAAGAAAAAGTCAAATATCAAAGTAAGAGTAAAATATTCGAAGACGGGTCCGCTCAAATTCATCAGTCATCTGGATGTCATGCGGTATTTTCAGAAAAATATACGAAGGGCAGGACTGGATATTGCTTATACCACGGGCCTCAGCCCGCATCAGGTGATCTCCTTTGCGGCCCCCATGCCGCTTATGCTTACGTCAAAGGCGGAGTATTTTGATGCGGAATTTGTAAACCTTCCGTCTCATGATGAATTCCTGCGGAGACTGAACGAATCGGGCACCGAACATATGAAGGTTTTGGATGCGGCAGTACTCCCGGAGAAAACACTGAATTCCATGGCGGCGGTTACCGCGTCCTCTTATCAGGTGACACTGACAGAGAAGGGGGCCAATGAGATCGGAACTGTCTGGCAAAGTGATTTTCCGTCGGCTCTGGAAGAAATGGTACAGGCCGATTCGATCGTGGTTATGAAAAAGACCAAGACCAGGGAAGAACCTACGGATATCCGGAATATGATCCATGAACTCTCTTTTTCCTCGGCTCCGAATGGGCTTACGGACAGTAATGAATCGGATAAAAATGAGGGCCCAAAAGAGAAACAGGCGATTTACATGCTTCTTGCCGCGGGGAGTAAAGTAAACCTTCGCCCGGAACAGGTGCTGACCGAGATCTGCAGACGCTCCGGGGAAAAGTTCGACCGGTTTCATTATGACATCCTGCGGCTGGAAACCTATATGAATCCGCCGGAATCGGATGAGGGATCAGAGGATAAGCGTAGGTTTGTTCCGCTGATCGAAGCGGGGAATCGGACGTTTTGACAGAAATATCAGGGGGATCATGCTATGGCAAAAACCGGAAAGAAACTGAATAGAACGAAGCTGATTTTTCGATATGTAAGACCGTTGATCTTAGGCTCTGCTTTTGTGATGGTCATGAATTCTTCTCTGGTCCATGCAGAGAATCTCTTTTCCGTCAATACGGATCAGTCCATAGAAGAAACGAACGAGACGGCCGCAAACCCGAAGCCGGCGGATTTTACGGAAGTGGATCAGCTTCTGCTGGAGGTTCCGCCCAAGCTTTATCGGTTCTCCGACGAGAGTGCGGCCCGGCTTCAGGCTGCCATCGATGCAGTGGAACGTAACCGGACGGAAGAAGATCAGGCGGAAGTGGATCAGTGGGCGGAGGATCTTCGCTCTGCACTGGACCAGCTGACAAAGGCCGGCTGGCATACGACATCTGCAGGGATCTGGTACTGTTACGAGGATCAGAACTCCTGGCCGGTGAACAAATGGGAAAAGATCGATGGCATATGGTATCATTTTTCAAAAGACGGATACCTGCAGACCGGATGGCTGAAGGATGGAAATGAATGGTATTATCTGCAGGAGGACGGTTCCATGACCATCGGATGGCAGAAGATCAATGATACCTGGTATTTCTTTAAATCAAACGGTGCCATGAAGGTGGGCTGGCTGGACTACGAGGGCAGCTGGTATTACATGAAGACGAATGGCGCCATGACTACCGGATGGTTTGCAAAACGCGGATACTGGTATTTCTTCCGGACCAGCGGAAAGATGGTCACGGGCTGGAAACAGAGCAAAGGGGACTGGTACTTCTTTGAATCCGACGGCCGTATGGCCACCGGCATGGTGGAAAGTAAAGGCTCAAAATATTATCTGCAGGCGTCCGGCGTACTTGCCACGGACGGCTGGCTGGTTCAAAACGGACGAACCTATCATTTTGCAAAGGACGGAAGAGTGGACAAGGATACTGCGGAAGCAGTGCCGCTGACTACCATCAAAGGGTATTATGTAAGTCCCATGTATGCCGGGAATTACAATACAACGGAAGAAAAGATCGAAGCCATGATCCGGCGTGCATATGATTACAGGAAAGCAGGAACCACGTACCGGATCTGCTGCTCTCAGAAACCGGGACAATATGCGGACTGCAGCGGACTTGTCATGCAGTGCCTTTACGCAGCCGGTTTTGATCCCGCGCCCGCGACACCCGCACATCATGCTCTTCCGGAAAATGAATATGACTCCCGTACGCTTTATCACAAAGTGAACATGAAGCATGTTTCCTATTCGGAACTGAAAAGAGGAGATCTGGTCTTTTACCGGAATCCTAAGGGGAGTATCATCATACACGTGGCGATCTATCTGGGAGACGGAAAGGTGATCGAATCCTGGCCTCCGGCGGTGACGGATAAATACAAAGTTACCGAAGCCCCTCATACTACGGTATACGGGGTGGCAAGACCCTTTGAATAAATCATGAACTGTACGATTTTTTCAAAATCATTTGCATATTTTGTAGAAATTGTCTATAATTAAAGTGACGAAATTAATGAGAATGGAGGTGCTAATATGGGCCTGTTTGATTTTTTAAAAAAAGGGAACAGCGGGATCCGTGAATGCCCGTCCTGCGAGTCCAGGGACGTAAGCCCCGCTACCGCAGAGCAATTGGTTGGTGTACAGCAGGAAGAGGGAACACCGTATTTCTGCAATAATTGCGGCAAGATCTTTTTCCTGAAATAAGTATGCGGCCATGAGATACATATAGACACCTTGACATAAGGATTATAAGTGTGAAAGCAGATATTGTTGTAACCACATACGATCATAAGAAGATGGGCTTCCTGTTTGAGGATATGAACTTGACGGAAGCCCTGTTCTTTTGTTCTCGGGATTCTGTGGGAAGCATATGTACCGCCACAGTGGACCGGGTCATTCCCCTGATCGATGCGGCTTTTCTTTCGGGTCCCGACGGGATCCCCCTTTTTTATCAGTTGAAGGAGAATCGTGGCCGTCATATCATTTTACGGAACACGAAGAAGAATCGGATTCAGGGGGAGATTTCTGTGGGAGACACGCTGCTGGTCCAGATCCAGTCGGAAGCACAGAAGCAAAAGCAGATGGCAGCGACCGCAAGGCTTTCTCTGACAGGTGACGCAGTAGTGGTAAATCTGGACGGAACCGTAGGTTTGTCAAAAAAGATCAAAGATCCGAAACGAAGAGAAGAGATAAAGGATCTTCTGGAAGAAACGGTTTCCGAATGGGTAAAGGAAGGGGAAAAGGAAGGGACGGATCCGGACCCGGATTTTCGAAAAAAAACCGGTTTTGGAGTGATCGCCCGTACCTCTGCGGAACATGTATCGGCTGAATATTTACGTTCGGTTACCATAAGATTATTATGTAAACTCGAAGCCTTGATTCTTTCTGCAAAGACCACTCCGGAGCATCGATGGCTTCATCGAACCGGACTTACACCGGAGGAATATGCACGGGAACTGACAGTGAAGGGGATCTATGAAAGTGTCACGGTACATACGGATCTTCCCTGGGATTGTGAAGGGAAATCCGATGGGCTTCGGGAGATAAGTCCCATCCGGGAACCGAAGGATGTGGACCCCAAAACCCTGGGACGGCTGCATAAGTCCGAAGAAAGAATGGTGCAGATCGATCCCGGTAACCCCGGTTCCGGAGGATATCTGCTTCGCAGATCCTCAGGAAAGGAGGATCTTCTTGTCATATTTAATATCCGTCCTCTTCTGGAAAAGGCACTGGCACGAAAGGTTTTCCTGAAAAACGGAGGTTATCTTTATATCGAGCCCACGGAAGCCATGACGGTGATCGATGTCAATTCCGGCAAAAATATAAAGACATCCGGACATGAGGAGGGAGCCATGTCCCAGAATCTTGAGGCGGCCCGGGAGATCGCAAGACTGCTTCGCCTCAGGAATATTTCCGGCATGATCATGATCGATTTTATCAGCATGCGGAATCCGGAGCATGAGAGAGAACTATTGACCCGGTTCCGACAGATGACACAAAACGATCCCTGCCGCGTACAGGTTGTCGATATCACGAAACTCGGCATTGTGGAAGTGACAAGAGAGAAGAAGCTTCCCCCGCTGGAAGAACAGATGAAAAGAAATGAAAAAAATGATTGACATAGCCAGGTCGAAATGCTATATTTACTGAGTATGCCGCTCAATGGGGTAGAAGTGCGTCCGAAAGACGGACTTCGCAAGTGTGCTGATTTATATTTGCACCACCGTAGTTGGCGAGTTTTAATGATAGGAGGTTAACCGTATGTACGCAATCATTGCAACAGGTGGAAAGCAGAACAAGGTAGCTGAGGGAGATATCATTCGGGTTGAAAAGCTCGGCGCAGAAGACGGCGCAGAAGTGACATTTGACGATGTGATCGCAGTTCAGAACGACAGCGAGCTTCTCTTTGGCGATGCCGTAAAGAATGCTGCTGTTAAGGCAACCGTAGTAAAGACTGCCAAGGCAAAAAAGGTCGTTGTTTACAGATATAAGCGCAAGAGCGGATATCACAAGAAGAACGGTCACAGACAGCCGTACACAGAAGTAAAGATCGATTCGATCAATGCGTAATCATTTTGTTGTCTGATGATCGTCGGGTCGTTGTATCATTTGCAGACGTATAACGTTCTGCAAGAAAGGCTATGACAGAAACTATGATCCAGGCAAAGTTTTATCTGCATGACAAAACCTATTTTGGATTCGCCATTACCGGACATGCGGAATATGCAGAACCGGGAGAGGATATCCTGTGTGCTGCGGTATCCGCGTTGGCGATCAATACCGTGAATTCCATTGAGGCTCTTACAAAGGACCGCCTGATCGTTGAAGAAAAGGACGGGTTTCTCCGGGCAAAGATCCTCGGAAAGGTAAGTGATGCAGGCAGCACTCTCTTCAAATCGCTTCGTATAGGTCTCTGCAAGATCTACGAAGAATATGGAGATGAGTATATTCGAATATTCTTTAAGGAGGTATCTTAACGTGCTGAAGATGAATTTACAGCTCTTCGCTCATAAGAAGGGTGTCGGTTCCACGAAGAACGGTCGTGATTCCGAAGCTAAGCGCCTTGGAGCAAAAAGAGCAGACGGACAGTTTGTAAAAGCAGGAAATATTTTATACAGACAGCGTGGAACAAAGATTCATCCGGGACTCAATGTTGGACGTGGCGGAGACGACACACTTTTCGCATTGACAGATGGAGTTGTTCGGTGTGAGAGACTCGGAAGGGACAGAAAGCAGGTTTCTGTACATCCGGTAGCTTAAGACGATTCGAGAGGGAGCTTTGTGGAGACACATAAGCTCCTTCTTATTTTGGTTTCGATCGTGCCGGGTGACGGATATGCGTGCACTGATCGATTCAATGGGAGGCTTTGATTCATGTTCGCAGACAGAGCAAAAATCTTTGTGCGGTCCGGTAAGGGCGGTGATGGTCATGTGTCATTCCGCCGGGAGCTTTATGTCCCCAACGGCGGACCGGACGGTGGAGATGGAGGAGATGGCGGAAATGTGGTTTTCGTCGTGGACCAGGGGTTGAATACTCTGACGGATTTCCGGAATATCCGGAAATATAAAGCGGAAGACGGGGAAGAAGGCCGGAAACGAAACTGCCATGGCGCCAACGGAAAAGATGTGGTGCTGAAAGTTCCTCCCGGAACCGTGATCCGAGATTTCGAAACAGGAAAAGTGATCCTGGATATGGCAGACCGCACGGAACCGGTGGTCCTGTTTAAAGGAGGACGCGGCGGCAAAGGAAATCAGCATTATGTGACCAGCGTCATGCAGGCACCGAAATATGCTCAGCCCGGACAGCCGGCCATCGAGAAATATCTCCAGCTGGAGCTGAAGATGATCGCAGATGTGGGCCTGGTAGGATTCCCCAGCGCAGGAAAATCAACGCTTCTTTCCGTGACCACCAATGCGAGACCGAAGATCGCGGAGTATCATTTTACAACACTTTCCCCGAATCTCGGGGTGGTGGATCTTCCGGATGCCCCCGGATTTGTTATGGCGGATATCCCGGGAATCATTGAAGGAGCCTCCGAGGGTGTGGGACTCGGCTTTGATTTTCTGCGGCACATCGAACGGACTCGCGTGCTGGTCCATGTGGTGGATGCAGCCGGGGTGGAAGGCCGGGATCCTGTGGAGGATGTACGGCAGATCAATGAAGAACTGGAAAAATACAATGCCGAACTGGCATCCCGTCCCATGATCCTTGCCTGCAACAAGCTGGATCTTCTGGATGCGGAGGAGCGGGAGATCACCATGCATTTCCTTAAGGATGCATATGAAGACCGGATGGTAAAGATCCTTCCGATTTCCGCAGCCACAAAGGAAGGGGTAAAGGAGCTTCTCTACACGATCTCGGATCTTCTTATGGAACTTCCGAAGGAGAAGATCATTTTTGAGCAGGAGATCGATCCTGACAGCTTCCGCGAGACAGATCAGCTTTCTTTCACGGTGGAAAAAAGCAAGGAAGAAGAGAACGTCTATCTGGTGGAAGGACCGAAGATCGAACGAATGCTCGGCTATACGAATCTGGAAGATGAGAAGGGCTTCCTGTTCTTCCAGCGATTTATGAAAGAGAACGGGATCCTTCAGCAGCTGGAGGATCTGGGAATCCAGGATGGAGAAACCGTAAGGGTTTACGGACACGAGTTTGATTATTATCATGAATAAAGGAACTGCCTCGGCGTGCAGCGTATCATCCGCCGGGGGATATATTACAACAGAGGAATGATTATGACAACAAAAGAACGTGCATATTTAAAAGGCCTGGCCATGCAGCTGGACCCTGTTCTGTCACTGGGGAAAGCCAGTCTGACACCGGAATTTACAGAAGCTGTAAATGAGGCCATCACGAAAAGAGAGCTGATCAAGATCAATGTGTTGAAGAACTGCGCCGAAGATCCCAATAAGCTTGCGGAAATGCTGGCAGAGCGGACCCACAGCGCGGTCGTTCAGGTGATCGGACGGAAGATCGTCCTTTTCAGAAAGAATCAGGAGAAGAGCAAGATTGAATTCCCCGGAAAAAAATCAGGAAAAAAGAACGATGACTGACGCGGACAGAAGCCGGAATAAGTCATTGGAAGAGAAAAGCCATCGGAAGATCGCCATATTTGGCGGGACGTTTGATCCCATCCATAACGGTCATCTTGCGGTTGTTAAAGCGGCTTACCGCGAGCTTCATGTGGATGAAGTGATACTTATGCCGACGAAACTCCGTTACTACAAAAAAGAGAATCCCGGTTCCCGGCTCTATGACCGTGTAGCCATGCTGGCCCTTGCCGTTGATCCTTATCCGTACATGCGCATTTCCGATATGGAGCTGCGAAGCCGCTCCGACCGGAATTATACGTATTGTACCCTGACACGCCTTGCGAAAGCCCATCCGGATGCAGAGCTGATCTTTATCCTGGGCGGTGATTCGCTGGCATATTTAGGAAACTGGAGAGAAGCGGAAAAGCTGTTTTTGCTTGCCACATTCGCTGCCGCGGTAAGAGATGATGTGGATACGGACCGCGCGAAGGAACTGATCCGTGGATATCAGGAAAGATTTCCGAAAGCACGGTTCCGGCTGCTTCACATGAAGCCACAAAACATTTCCTCGACTGAGATCCGTGAACGGGCATCGAAGCGAGAGAGTATAGCGGATATGGTTCCGGAGACAGTGGAGCGTTATATCGTACGCAACTGTCTATATACGGAAGAACGGGGCAAAGTCTGACGAAAGGCGGAGAACAGAAATGAGTATGGAACGTGAGGAGATGCTGCAGATCTTAAAAAAGAAACTGCCGCCGAAAAGATATATACATTCCATCGGTGTGGAATATACTGCGGCTTGTATGGCATTTGTCTATGGCGAGGATGTGGAGCGCTGCAGGATCGCAGGACTTCTGCATGATAATGCAAAATATCTCTGCGACGAGGAAAAGCTGAAGAAGGCGGAGAAACATAAGCTTCCCATCAGCGACTGTGAAAGGCTAAACCCGGATCTGCTGCACGGAAAATTAGGTGCATATTATGCTGAAAAACGGTTTGGGATCATTGATCCGGAGATACTTTCCGCCATTACATTCCATACCACCGGAAAACCGGATATGACGCTGTTGGAGAAGATCATATTTGTGGCGGATTTTATCGAACCCAACCGGAAAATGATCCGGGAACTTCCCGAGATCCGCAAGGAAGCCATGACGGATCTGGATAAATGCGTGGTTCATATTCTGAGAAGAACCCTGGAATATTTAGCCGTAAAAGGGGTTGCCATCGATGAGATGACGGAGAGAACCTACGATTTCTATACCAGATAGGTCAAAGAATCTCCCGGATCGGCGAACACAGAATCAAAACAAACCATCATGTTAATTGTGTCCTGAAGAAAAAAACTATACTGATCAAGAAAAA
>CAMPAX010000099.1 GCA_946633495.1 uncultured Lachnospiraceae bacterium
TGCCGCCGTGAATGTGAACGGTCCGACAAATTCCATGCCGGCGGACTGCGCCACGAAGGCGGTTCCCCATATCACCGCGGCAAGGAAGAGGAGCGCGCAGTGCCCGAGATTGTTTTTCTTTGTATCATTCATATATCTATGATCCTTACTAATCTTTGCGATCTTATGCAGGGGTTTTTGTCTTTGGCTCTTGTGTGAACTCAGCGCTCGACACGCCGGAGGCGTTTCGGAAGCTTAATGTTAGCATAGATGAGCAGGATAATCAATTTCAAAATCGCTTGCGTTATGGGATGGAATTAGGTAAACTATGTAGGAGTATGCCCAGACAGACATAAAATCCTGTTTATGGGTCTGGAAGAATGACGAAAAGAGGAAGAAACAGTGCGTTTTCTGGTACAGCGTGTAACGCGTGCATCCGTAACCATCGACGGAAATGAAACCGGCCGGATCGGTCTCGGTTTCTTTGTTCTGATCGGTGTGGAGGATGTGGACACAAAAGAGATTGCCGATAAAATGATCAGCAAGCTGTTGGGACTCCGGATCTTCGAGGACGAAAACGGAAAAAGCAATCTGGCACTGGCGGATGTGGGCGGTGAGCTTCTGCTGATCTCCCAGTTTACGCTTTGTGCGGATGCCAGCCGCGGAAACCGTCCATCCTATGTGCATGCGGGACGGCCGGAGATGTCAGAGCCCATGTATCAGTATATCTGCGATCAGTGCAGAGAGCAGGGATATACCGTACAGACAGGCATTTTCGGGGCAGAGATGAAATGTGATCTTCTGAATGACGGTCCTTTCACCATCTGGCTGGATTCCCGGGAGATCTGTCCGAAGCTGCACGAAATCCGGAGGGGATAGGATATGGAAAAACTACTGATTGCAGAGGATGATTCGGATCTTTTGAAATTATTTCAGACCGCTTTGAAAAAAGAAGGCTATGAAGTGATCCTTGCAAAGGATGGTTTAGAGGCGTTGGAATACCTGAACCGGGAATATGTGGATCTGATCATTTCCGATATCATGATGCCGAATGTGGATGGATATCAGCTGATCCGGACCCTCCGGGATGCCGGACAGAAAACACCGATCCTGCTGATCACTGCAAAGGAAGGCTTTGATGATATGCGGAAAGGCTTCTCCATGGGAACGGATGATTATATGGTGAAACCGGTGAATATCAATGAGCTTGTGCTGCGGGTTCAGGCGCTGATCCGCAGGAGCAGGATGCAGGGAGAGAGAAGACAGACCTTCGGCCCCATCACCATGGAAATGGATTCTATGACAGTAATTCTCGGGGAAGAAACGCAGGTGCTCCCTCAAAAGGAATTCATGTTACTCTATAAGCTTCTGAATTCCACAGGGAAGATCTTCACCCGCCAACAGTTAATGGATGAGATCTGGGGAACGGACTCGCCAAGCGATGTCCGTACCGTGGATGTTCATATCAACCGTCTTCGGGAACGGTTCCGGAATCTTCCGGATTATGAGATCGTGACCGTACGGGGACTGGGTTACAAGATCATTCATCACGAAGCATAGAACAGCGTCGGCTGATTGAATTACGGAATATCATATGAGAAAGAAAAAAAGAAAACTGAATTATTTCTTTCTGCTGCATCTGATTGCCATTACATTTCTGATCATCATTTTGTCTGCGATCATCGCCATCTATCTGAACAGCAGGGAACAGATGAAAGATTCGAAGCATATCTCGGTTATTATGTTCTTTCTGTGGATCACCGTTTGCACGATTCTCGCAAATCTGATCCTGTATCATAAGATGCGGAAGGTTTTTCGTTCGGTGGAGGCTCTCAGTGAAGCGGCGGACGAAGTCGCAAAGGGAGATTTCAGCATCAGTGTTGAGCAGAAAGAACATCTGCATATTGCCGAAATAGAAGATATGTATGATTCCTTCAACCAGATGGTTCGGGATCTTGGAACCATTGAGACACTGAGAAAAGATTTTGTGTCCAACGTGTCTCATGAGATCAAGACACCCATCGCAGCCATAGACGGGTATGCCATGCTGATGCAGGATCAGTCTCTGACGGATGAGGAGCGCAGGGACCATCTGGAAAGCATCCGGTATAACTGTCATCGTCTGACGGCACTGACCGGCAATATTCTGATGCTGTCCAGACTGGATAACGGGACTATGATCCCCAAGAATGAACCGTTTCGACTGGATGAGCAGATACGGAAGGTTGTTCTCTCCATGGAGGATGCATGGACCGCGAAGCAGCTGGAACTGGATATCGATATGGATCCGGTAACCTATGTCGGAGACGAAGACCTGATCTACCATATCTGGACCAATATCATCGGAAACGCCATAAAGTTCTCTAATCAAAAAGGGCTTCTGCAGATCCGTATGGAGGACAATCCGTCCGAGACAGGCGTTGTCTGTGTGACCATCCGGGACTCCGGGATCGGTCTTACCTCGGAGCAGATGCGTCATATGTATGACAAATTCTATCAGGGAGATAAGTCCCACAGCTCGGAAGGGAATGGCCTTGGACTTGCATTGGTAAAGCAGATCACGACGCTTCTTCATATCTCCATGTCCGTAAAGAGCAAAAGAGGGCAGGGGACCGCATTTATTCTGGAGCTTCCAATCACAAGTGGATAGTTTTTTCGTTACCGAAATACAGGAATATAACAATCACTTTGTGTCGGGAAGGTTTAAACCGATACCGCAAATACTTAGATAAAGGAAGATAACATGGCACATATAGATCAGTCAAAAATCAGAAATTTCTGCATCATCGCGCATATCGATCATGGCAAATCAACGCTGGCAGACCGGATCATAGAGAAGACAGGAACTCTGACGCAGCGGGAAATGCAAGAGCAGGTGCTGGACAACATGGACATCGAGCGGGAACGCGGGATCACTATCAAGTCTCAGGCGGTGCGGATCATTTATAAGGCGAAGGACAAAGAAGAGTATATCCTGAATCTCATCGATACGCCGGGACATGTGGACTTTAACTATGAGGTGTCCAGGTCTCTGGCGGCCTGTGAAGGTGCGGTCCTTGTGGTAGATGCGGCGCAGGGGATCGAAGCCCAGACGCTGGCAAATGTATATCTTGCGGTGGAACATAATCTGGAAGTGTTCCCGGTGCTGAACAAGATCGATCTTCCTTCGGCAGAGCCGGAGCGTGTGAAAAATGAGATCGAGGACATCATCGGCATCGAGGCCCAGGATGCGCCTATGATCTCGGCGAAGCAGGGGATCGGTATCGAGGATGTTCTTGAGGAGATCGTACATAAGATCCCTGCACCCACCGGAGATGTGGACGGCCCCTTTAAAGCGCTGATCTTCGACAGTCTGTATGATTCCTATAAGGGCGTGATCATATTCTGCCGCGTCTTTGACGGAGTGATCGGCAGGGGCAGGCGGATCCGCATGATGGAGACCGGAGCAGAGGCGGATGTGGTGGAGGTTGGTATCTTCGGTGCCGGCCAGTTTATTCCACAGGAGGAGATCTCTGCCGGCATGGTTGGGTATATCACCGCCAGCCTGAAAAATGTAAAGGAAACGGAAGTAGGAGATACCGTAACAGACGCAGACCGTCCCTGCAGCGAGGCACTTCCCGGATATAAGAAGGCGCGTTCCATGGTATTCTGCGGTGTCTATCCGGCGGACGGAGCCAAGTATCCGGAGCTTCGGGATGCGCTGGAGAAGCTGCAGTTAAATGACGCCTCACTGGAATATGAACCGGAGACTTCCATCGCGTTGGGCTTCGGCTTTCGGTGCGGCTTCCTGGGGCTGCTTCATCTGGAGGTGATCCAGGAACGGCTGGAGCGGGAATACAATCTGGATCTGGTTACCACAGCTCCCGGCGTTGTCTATCGCGTATATAAGACAAACGGAGATATGATCGAGCTGACGAATCCCGCAAATCTTCCGGATCCGTCGGAGATCGACTATATGGAGGAACCCATCGTATCGGCGGAGATCATGGTGACTACGGAATTCACCGGGGCCATCATGAAACTGTGTCAGGAACGGCGGGGCAATTACATTTCCATGGAATATCTGGAGGAGACCAGAGTTCTCCTGAAATACGAGCTTCCGCTTAATGAGATCATCTATGATTTCTTTGACGCGTTGAAATCCCGTTCCCGTGGATATGCATCCTTTGATTATGAACTGAAAGGCTATCAGAAGTCCGATCTTGTGAAGCTGGATATTCTCATCAATCATGAGACGGTGGATGCGCTGTCCTTCATCGTGTTCAAGGAGTCTGCCTATGAGCGCGGAAGAAAAATGTGCGAGAAGCTGAAGGGGGAGATCCCGCGGCACCTCTTTGAGATTCCGATCCAGGCAGCGGTGGGCGGAAAGGTGATCGCCCGGGAGACCGTGAAGGCGGTTCGGAAGGACGTGCTGGCAAAATGCTACGGCGGTGATATCTCCCGGAAGAGAAAACTTCTGGAGAAGCAGAAGGAAGGGAAGAAGAGGAT
The DNA here is from genome assembly GCA_946633495.1 of uncultured Lachnospiraceae bacterium. Lineage (GTDB taxonomy): Bacteria > Bacillota > Clostridia > Lachnospirales > Lachnospiraceae > Eubacterium_Q. The sequence continues at coordinate 4,468 of CAMPAX010000099.1, forward strand.
GCGTCAGATCGGATCCGTGGAGATTCCGCAGAAGGCATTTATGTCGGTTCTGAAGCTTGATGAAGAGTGATCCGGGAAACAGGACCGGGAAGGAACTTAAGGTATGAAACGAAATCTCAGTTTATATATACATATCCCGTTCTGCGTACAGAAATGTCTCTACTGCGACTTTCTTTCTTTTGATGACGTTCTTTATGCAAAGCAGCTGAAGTATATCGATGCGCTCCGAACGGAGATCCGGCTGTACCAGCCTTATGCGGACCGGTATTCGGTGAAGACCATTTTTATCGGAGGCGGGACTCCGTCTACCGTGGATGAATCCCTGATCGAGGCGATCCTCACCGAGGTTCGGAGTGTATTCCGTGTGGACCGGTTTGCGGAGATTACCATCGAAGCAAATCCCGGGACCCTCAAATATACGGATCTTCTGGCCTATCAGTCCTACGGGATCAACCGGCTGTCCATCGGCCTTCAGAGCGCGGATGACGAGCTTCTGGGGCTTTTGGGAAGGATCCATAATTTCGATCAGTTTGTGGCAAGCTATAACTCGGCCCGGCGCGCAGGATTCCGAAATATCAATGTGGATGTCATGTCCGGCATCCCGGGACAGGATATGCATTCCTTCGTGGATACACTGACCCGGGTGATGGAATACCGGCCGGAGCACATTTCCGTCTATTCCCTTCAGGTTGAGGAGGGGACGAAGCTTGCGGAGGATGAGAATCTGCTGGGCATGCTGCCGGAGGAGGAGACGGACCGACGGATGTACGCCATGACGAAGAAGATCCTGCGTACCAATGGTTTTGAACGATATGAATTCTCGAACTATTGTCAGCCCGGCTTCGAATGCAGACATAATATCGTCTATTGGACCGGGGGGGAGTATATCGGATTCGGACTGGGGGCGGCGTCTCTGTTTAAGGGGGAACGGTTTTCAAATCTTCGGGAGCTGGAGTCATATCTGGAGCTGATGGAAGAAGCGGAGAAGCTGATGACTCCGGAACAGGATATGACCCGGTTGTATGATGCTGTGACGGATCGTCTCAGGAGGGACACTGTGGCCATGTATGTGGACCGGCGCATGGAGGAATTCATGTTCCTTGGGCTTCGGATGATCCGGGGAGTCAGCAGGACCGAATTCAAAGAACGATTCAATCGTGACATGTTTGACGTCTACGGAATGGTGATAAATCGTTATGTATCGGACGGATTTCTGAAGCTGGAGGACGACCGCGTAGCCATGACGGATGCGGGAATCGACGTCAGCAATATCATTTTGGCGGATTTCATACTGGAACGGTGATTTTGGGTGAAAAAACAAGAACAATTTCTTGACAAAACTCGGTGAAAATGATAGATTATTCGTAGTGGTTAGCACTCGGAAGAATTGAGTGCTAACACGAAGGCAAAACAATTAAATAATAAAGAGGATGGTGATGGAATGGAGCAGGAACCTATGCTCGATGAACGAAAGGTGATAATTCTCAAAGCCATCGTCAGCAATTACCTGGAGACGGGAGAACCGGTGGGAAGCCGGACGATATCCAAACTGATCAATTTAGACCTTTCTCCGGCAACGATCCGAAATGAGATGTCGGATCTGGAGGATATGGGTTATATCGTCCAGCCGCATACATCTGCCGGGCGTATCCCTACGGATAAGGGGTATCGGTTCTATGTGGATTCCATGATGTCCGAGAAGAGCGAGGCTCTGGTAACACAGGGCGCTTTGCTGGAACGGGTGGATAAGCTGGAAGCCTTGCTGAAGCAGGTGGCAAAGGTCCTTGCGTACAATACCCAGTACGCGACCATGGTTACTTCGCCGCAGCTTCGGAACCGTCAGGTGAAATTCATTCAGCTGTCGCAGGTAGATGAGGATGATCTGGTCGCTGTCATAGTCGTCGGTGATAATGTGGCTAAGAACCGGCTGATCCACGTGGCACGTTCGCTGGGAAATGAAGAGGTTCTGAAACTGAATCTTCTGCTGAATACATTTCTGACCGGTGCATCGCTGAACGAGATCAATCTGGAACTCATGCAGGCCATGCGCAGACAGGCCGGAGACTACGCAGACATTCTGGAAAGTGTGTTTGAAGGAATTGTGGATGCGGTTCATCAGGCAGAAGAGATGCAGATTTATACCAGTGGTACATCGAATATCCTGAAGTACGATGAGCTGAGTGATGTGAAGAAAGCAACCGCGCTTCTTGAAACTCTGGAAGATAAGAGCGGGCTTGAATCTCTGATCGATGAGACCATGAAGTCCGATGATCAGGGAAGCGACGGGATTCAGATTTATATCGGAGAAGAGGCCCCGGTTCAGAATATGAAGGATTATTCGATCGTAACTTCCACATATAAGCTTCCGGAAGGTGCGAAGGGAACCATAGGGATCATAGGACCGAAAAGGATGGACTATAAAAAGGTCGTACAGACCCTGAAGAGTCTGACCGATGAGCGGGATACGATCTTCGGAAAAGATACGACAGCGTCCGAGAAAAACGGGCCGGAGTAACCGTATTCCATGGATCCGTGATCCGGATCAGAGATAAAAAAGATCAAAAAATAATACGAATAAAGGGGTGACAACGCATGGCGAAAGGAATGAACGAGATGCTCAGATCCCTCAAGGCGGAGAAAGAGCTGGAAGCTCTCCCGGAGGAAGAGGACATCAAGGTCGAACCGGACAAGGTGGAAGCGGGATCGGATGTAACGATCGCCGAAGAGGAGGTTGTGAAACCGGAGGACGCGGATGCCAAACGTCCGAAGCCACTGCCGAAAAAGAACCGGAGAGGCTCTAAGGCAATGCAGCTGGAGCTCAAGCAGGCGAATGAGTTAGCGGAGTTGAATAAAGAAAAATATACCAGACTTCTGGCAGACTTCGATAACATGCGAGCCCGGAATGAAAAGGAAAATGCCAAAATGTTTGATTACGGCGCTTCCGATACTTTGGAGAAGCTGCTTCCCGTGATCGATAACTTCGAGCGGGCACTTGATTCCGTAACGGAAGAAGAGAAATCACCGTTTGTGCAGGGCGTTGAGATGATCTACAAACAGATGATGGAGACACTGGAGAAGATCGGTGTAAAACCGATGGACGCCGTCGGAAAGGAATTCGATCCGAATCTCCACAATGCTGTGATCCATGTGGAGGATGAGTCTCTGGGCGAAAATGTAGTCGTAGAGGAAATGCAGAAAGGCTATATGTACAAAGACACGGTACTGCGTCACAGTATGGTCAAGGTTGCAAACTGATTATAGAAACGTTAACAATTTAGATAAGATAAATCTTAGGAGGATTTAAAGTAATGGGAAAGATTATTGGTATTGACTTAGGTACAACAAACTCTTGCGTAGCCGTTATGGAAGGTGGTAAGCCGGTAGTTATCACGAATGCCGAGGGATCTCGTACGACCCCGTCTGTAGTTGCATTCCTGAAGTCCGGCGAGCGTGTAGTCGGCGATGCTGCAAAGCGTCAGGCTGTTACAAATGCAGATAAGACCATCTCCTCCATCAAGCGTCACATGGGTTCCGATTATAAGGTAACCATCGATGATAAGAAGTATTCTCCGGAGGAGATCTCAGCAATGATTCTGCAGAAGCTGAAGGCAGATGCAGAAGCATATCTGGGTGAGAAGGTAAGTGAAGCAGTTATCACCGTTCCCGCATACTTCACCGACTCTCAGAGACAGGCAACCAAGAATGCAGGTAAGATCGCAGGTCTTGATGTAAAGCGTATCATCAACGAGCCTACCGC
>CAMPAX010000100.1 GCA_946633495.1 uncultured Lachnospiraceae bacterium
CGGACCTTTTGATCCTAACATCATATGATACGGATCGATCTTAGACAAGCTTCGTAAGACACGTGGCACATTATACGACAGCCCCGCCAAAAAAGCAACCGCCGCCCTTGTCATTTCCCTGTTTTTGTGGCAAAATATAAGGAAGTATGTCCACAGGAGATTCACGTGAAACGCAGCATAATCATCATATTGATCATATCACTGCTCCTTGTTCCTTTTCCGGTACAGGCGGCAGAACCGAATACGATCCCCGGAAATGAATCCTTCACCGGAGGTGCTTTTATTCCCTCGGATGCACCCGAGATCACCGGAACTACCGGTATCGTTATGGATATGGATACCGGCGATATCCTGTATGAAAAGGATTGTCACCGGCGGGCGGAGCCGGCCAGCACGACCAAGCTGCTTACGGCGATCCTGGCGGTGGATAACCTGAATCCGTCGGATTTGATCACCGTAAAGGACGGGGCTTTGGAGGGAATCTCTTATGATGCCGTCCGGATCTGGCTGTCCCCGGGAGAAACCATGCCCGTCAGCGATCTGCTCTATGCTCTGCTGCTCCCATCGGCAAATGACGCCGCAAATGTCCTTGCCATGGCCGTAGCCGGAACCGTTCCGAGCTTCGTAGTCAAAATGAACGAGACCGCAGAGGCGCTGGGCTGTAAGGACACGCATTTTACAAATGCCAACGGCCTTCCGGATCCGCAGCATTACACCACTGCCTATGACATGGCACTGATCGCCCGGGCTGCCTACAGCCGCTCCCGCATCCGTGATGTTCTGGCCACTCCGGCGTATTGGATCCCGGCCACAAATATGGCCGAGGAGCGGGAACTCTGGACCACGAACTACCTGCTGTATGACGTAACGGACGTCTATTATGACGCCTGCACCGGCGGAAAAACCGGTTACACAGAAGAAGCAGGGAACTGTATGGTGGCATTTGCGGAGAAATACGGACGCAGACTTGTGTCCGTTGTGTTCCATTGCCCGGGACCCAACGACCGTTTTATCGATTCCAAAGCATTGCTGGAGTTTTGTTTTGAGGAGTACCACAGGATCCATCCGCTGGAAGGCTTTACCCTGTCCGGACAGAATGATAAGGACGCAAATGATCCGGTCTCCGGCACGTCAGGAGAGGGAACCTCCGGGACATCCGAAACCGGGACTTCCGATAAAGGAAGCACCGGTACTTCCGGACTGAGCACTGCGGTTCTGGGCAACTACTACGCACGACTGCCCCATGCGCTTCCGGAATATTCGGTGGATACCTCCCTTTCGATCTATGCCAGAAGCTCTGTGGCTGCCGGAGATATTCAGAAAGAGATCACGCTAAAACTCGACAAATACAAGGGAACTGCCGGCGAGGTGAAGCTCACCTATCTGAATCGGGCCCTTGCGACTATCCCCATCCTCATGGATCGGACCCGGCTGGACGAGGATCTGGAAACCCTTGCTGCCATGGAGGCAGGAACGATCCGCCCTCGAGGTGACGGAAATGCAGAGCTTCCTGCCACGCGGTCGGAGATCCTTCGATCTGTATTGGAGGAATCCATTCCGCGGCTGATGTTCTGCATACTTGCTGCCGCTCTGCTCGTTGTCGGGACTGTTATCATCGCGCATTTCCGGAGGAAACGCCGCGTCCGTATCAGCCGATACTTCGGTGACGGCCCGGTAGCGGCTGTAGATCCGGAAGCTGCGGCGGCGGAAGAAGAGCGAAAAAAAGCCCGGGAAGCACTTCGGCGGCTGGAGGATTCCGGTGTGGGAACGCCCAGACCAAAGCCTGCCCCCGGTGAGAAACACCCCACAGACGACGGAATCGTGGATTCCGGCGAGCGGGTGCCACGACACAGCGTAAAACCTGTCAAGGAGCCGGATACCACTAAACAACCGGAATCCACTAAAAAACCGGAGTCCACTAAACAACCAGAATCCACTAAAAAACCGGTGTCCACTAAACAACCCGAAACCATCGATGATATCGAAGATTCCGGCGAGAAAAGTGCGAAGAGAAGCAGAATTCCGTCGACTAAGGAAAAGCTCCGTAAGAAACGCCCCGCAGAATCCATCGATGACATCACGGATGAGGGGTAGTTTAGATACCCGTCACCCATGAAAACATGGACAAGTTTTGATCGGGAAAGGAAAAAACCATGGACAAAAGGGAACAGTTGTCAGCTATCATGAAATCCACCGGAGAGATCCGGAAACATTTCAACCGGGTACATGCAGACGCCATGTCCCGGCTTCAGGAAGTGAAGACCGAACTTTTTGAGCTGAACATCCGTTTAGATGAATGTCTGCGGACCAAAAATCTGTACGCCATGAACCGGAACCACAAGAAAAATGTGTTCAGTCCGATCCCGGCAGACGATCCCGCCACAAGAAAAGAAACCGAACTCGAAGAGAAGATCAACACGCTTACCGCCCGAAAAGAAGCTTTGGAACAAATGCAGGCAGACGCCGAGAATCTGATCCGTGAGACGGAGGGCCATCTCCGGAATCTGCATATCGCTCAGCTCTCCGCAGCACAGTTAAGCCGGGATCCTGCGTTCCGGGACGAAGAAGAGGCGGAGGAAGCCTTTGAATTTGTGGAGACAGACGAACCGGCACCGGATATCAGCAGGCACGGAGAACAGATCCTTCTTCTGGACGCATTTGATAAAACCTATCTCTCCACAGTTCTGGAAAAGCGTGTTCGGCTGCCGCTGTCCAGCCAGACGCACCGATTGGAGACACTGAAGAAGCTTCTCGCCACCGATCCGCAGCAGGCGCGGCTTATGATCGATGAATTCGAAGCCCAGAACACACAGCTTCTGTCCACGATCCAGGCCCAGCTGACCCGGCTGGAACCCGGCTATGATGAGAAACAGCCCATCGGAACCATTTTAGATGCATGGATCATGCAGTTCCGGGAACGTCATCCGGAATTTGTACTGGAGTCCTCGGTACAGGTGCGTGACGAAATGCTGGTGCTTCCCTACATCCGCACACTTACTCTGATCCGCATCATTGAATACGCATTTGACAATATCGTCCGTCATTCGGAGGCCAACCAGATCCGCTTCCGCGTCCAGGTGAACAGTTCCGTCGCCGATGTGTTCATCAGTGACAACGGTGTCGGCATTTCGGATAATGTACTGCAGACTGCGCCCTGGTACAGCAGTTTGCACCGCGCGGAAGAAATGCTCTTCCTGCTGGACGGCAGGATGCATCTCACCGGTTCCAGGGACCACGGAACTACCGTGAGATTTACCCTTCCGGTCTGACAGACTTTTGACCCCGGCATCATAAAAAGAAACGAAAGGTATAAAAACATGAAAGAACAGATCATCAACCTGCTGGCCGACAAGATTCCTTCTCTCTCCGCAGCGGAGATCACGGAACTGATCGAAATCCCGCCCACACCGGACATGGGAGACTATGCATTTCCATGCTTCCGCCTGGCGAAGACGCTTCGGAAAGCGCCGCCCATGATCGCATCCGAGATCCATGATGCCATCGAAAATGCCGGGGTTCCGGAATACATCGACGAGATCCGTGTGGTGGGGGCCTATCTGAACTTCTTTATAAAGAAAGAAGTCTTTGCAAAAACCCTTCTCTCCCAGGTACGGGATCCGAAGCTGGGAAGCTCCGAAGAAGGCGTGGGGCACACCATTTGCATCGACTACTCATCCCCCAACGTTGCGAAGAATTTCCATGTGGGGCACCTTCGTACTACCATCATCGGAAATTCGCTTTACAAGATCTACAGCAAGCTCGGCTACCATGTAGAGCGGATCAACCACCTCGGCGACTGGGGAACTCAGTTCGGCAAGCTGATCGTCGCCTATAAAAAATGGGGTTCTGAGGAAGCTGTAAAGAAATCCGGTATCGAAGAACTGATGCGGCTGTATGTCCTCTTCCATCAGGAAGCCGATAAGGACCCTGCTTTGGAGGACGAAGCGCGTTTCTGGTTTGCGGAAATGGAGCGTGGAAATGAAGAGGCCCTGTCCATCTGGCAGTGGTTCGTGGAGATCAGTCTGGAGGAGTTCAAGCGGACCTACAAGCTTCTCGGCATGGAGTTCGATCATTACACCGGCGAGAGCTTCTACCGGGACAAGACCGATGATGTGGTCCGCCGTCTGACGGACGCCGGTCTTCTCTCCGAGAGTGAAGGAGCAAAGATCGTGGATCTTACCGAATATGATATGGCGCCCTGCCTCATCCTGAAAAATGACGGCAGCTCGATCTATGCAACCCGTGACCTGGCAGCCATCTTCTACCGCAAGGAAAACTATCATTTTGATAAATGCCTCTACGTTACCGGTCAGGAACAGCGCCTGCATTTCCGTCAGGTATTCAAGGTCGTAGAGCTGATGGGAAATGAATGGGCCAGGGACGGTCTGGTTCACATCCCCTACGGTCTGGTCAGTCTGGGCGGCGAGAAGCTCTCCTCCCGGGACGGAAATGTGATCTTCGCCGAAGATATCCTTCTTGAGGCGGTATCCAAGATCAAAGAGATCATCGAACAGAAGAATCCGGAGCTTGAGGACAAAGATACTGTGGCAAAACATGTGGGTGTCGGTGCAGTGATCTTCAACGATCTGTATAACCAGCGGATCAAGGACGTATCCTTCCGATGGGAGCATCTTCTGAATTTTGAAGGGGAGACCGGTCCATATGTACAGTATACCTACGCACGCTGCTCCAGCATCCTGCGGAAGGTAGCTGACTATGATCCGAAGGCGGATGTAGATGTAAGCTTCCTGACAGACGAAGCTTCCATGGGACTGCTGAAGGAACTGTCCAGATTTACCGCAGTTGTAAAGGAAGCTGCCAACCGATATGAGCCCTCGGTAGTGGCACGCTTTGCCATCGCCGTCGCGCAGGCATTTAACCACTATTACACCGTAAACCGGATCAACGTGGAAGATCCCGCTGAACGCAATGCCCGCGTTCTTTTGCTTGATATCACAAGACGGGTACTCCGGGAAGCTTTGGATCTCCTTGGGATCACATGCGTAGAGCAAATGTAGGAATTTCACTTCCGGCTCTTCTGTTGATCCATAGGGATTACAGTATACAAACCCACGAAAAGCATCAAAATGAGGAGGGATTGTCCCGTTACCCGGGGCCGTCCCTCCTCTTGTTCATTGGAACTATATTTAATTCTCTACCAGATATCCGGCTTCGTCGAATGTATAGGCAACGTTGTTGATCTTCACTGTTTCAGCCTTCGGGTACCAGCCTCTCTCATCCTCGAACCACCAGCCCTTGCTGTTTTTTCTCCAGCGGCCCCTTGCTTTATACTTCCATGCTCCGTCTTTCGACAACCAGTAGCCACCGATCCACTCATTCGAAGCCATGGAGCCGTCTTCTTTGAAATAGTACCAATCAGCTTCCACCTTCTGCCAGCCTGTTTTCATCACCCCGGTATTCGAATCGAGATAATACCACTTCCCTTTCCATTTCAACCATCCGAAATGCGGCGTTCCGTTTTTATCCGAATAAAACCAGTTATCGCCGGCCTTGTTCCAGCCATCCGTCAGATACCTGGCGACTCCGTTGGCATCGGTTACAAAGAACCCGGATTCCCCTTCGCCATATCCAGAGACGATAAGATACCCGCCTTTGTAGGCAAATCCGTAATCTTTCCCGGATATCCGGAAGATCCCGGCAGGTGCGGCACCGCCTTTTTTATAATAATACCATCGTCCATCTGACCGAACCCATCGTTCCGAATACAGCTTCCCGCCCGATTTTGCCCGGTAATATGTTCCGCCATATCTTCCGTAGGATGTCATAAGCCAGAATAACCTATCGTCAAACATTTTGCCGTCAGTGTCAAAGCCATAATAACCATTTCTGATCCAAAGCACGGTCCCGCGAACAGGAACTCCGTTTTTCAGAAAGTACCATGTCGTATCTACTTCATTCCAGCCATTTTTCAAAGGGTAAGGGTGACCTTCTTTATCTCCGGCATACCATATATCATCCGTTTTCTGCACTTTTTCCGTAACAAGCATCGAGTCGTCCGAAAAAAGGAAATTCTCCCCGTCAACTTCGATGATACCCACCGCTGCTTCCCCTGTGGATGTACAGTAATAGAGAGGCTTACCGTCAACATCGATCCATTCATCCGTATACAGAGTTCCGTCTGCCTTTGCAAAATACAAATGCTTCGGATTATCCCCATCCGTGATCGTAAAACGGGTATCGACATAAAGACACCCATTTTTGTCAAACCCATAGAAATGATCTTCAATCTTTTTCACACAGTTCCGGAGCAGTTCCCCCTGATCCATGTAATACGTTTCCGCTTCGCGCCGGATCCATCCGTCCCCGCTTAAGGTATCGGCAACGCCATCCTGGTCCGACACATACCATATACCATCGATTTTTTCGGTAGCTTTTCTTCGGAGTGTTCCCGTATTCGAAAAAAGATAACTCACTCCTTCCACCGGGTATATGCCCTTCGCGGAGCTGCCGTCTGCGGTAAAGAAATACCTCTGGTTCATCTCTCCCCACCAGCTGTCTCTGATGAGCGTTCCGTCTGCATTGGCACAATAATATGTGGTTTCTCCATCTTTTGAGAGATGAAATAATTCATTACAGATCATAAAACCGGATGCGTCAAACCCATAATACTCATCCTCAATCTGAAGAACACATTTTTCTGCTCTCTCGCAATGATCCGTATAATACTGGTCTCCGCCGATAATTCCTCTCCACTCATTCCGATATAGCTTGCCATCTTCTTTCGCACAGTAGTGTAATTTGATACTTCCGTCAGCAACCTCAAATTCCTGATCCTCGTACATGATTCCCGAGGGAGCAAACCCATAAAAGCTTCCATCAATCTCCAGTATCCGGCCTTTGATCATCTCCCCGTCAACAAAATAATACTTCTTACCTTCATTCTCATCCCAGCCATTTTCAACGGGTTCCGAATCAAAACTCTTACTTACAGCATATAACCCGGAAGAACGAACCGGAATGTCATCCACACGATCAACTGTCTTTGCCTCCGCCATGCCGATTTCTAAAAATATAGCCGAACCGAGAAGAAGTGCGCTGATCATCGTCTTTTTCATTTTAATCATATTGTCTCCCCTTTATCAAAGTTGTGCAGAAACAAATATATACTACAGAAACAGTTTTTTTATTGATAGCGTCCAGCATATATAAGCCGTCCATAATACATGATCTCATAAGTATCGCTCTATGATTTCGACTTACCTGTTACATTTCATTATACACGCACTATCTACTTTTTCAAATGGCAACATAGCAAGATATAATCGTGACAATATTCTATGTTTATAGAATACGGTATTTTATTATTTAATGTTCATAATTAGTTACTTTTGATTTATTTGTATAGTCATCAAATTACAAATGTTTCACGTGAAACATCCATTTCGTGTTTGTTTGGTTGATAAGTCTGTGGAAAACTATAATTTTCTTCATAGTTATCAACAATATCAAACATTCCGTTGTTCGTTTTTGATAATAATGTATGACTGTATATCAATTCTGATATGAAAAGATCAAAAGGGTCCAAGGCCATGTTCTTGAGTTATCTTGAGTAGTTTTGAATAGTTACTTGCAACACGAAGTGATCTATATTATTCAAATTGAGTATCAGATATCGAAACAAAAAAATGAAACATTGATTGTTTTAGAAGGACATTTGAGATGTATTTAAAAATGCTCTGCCTATCTTTTGCCTTTTACAGAAACCCTTTAACGCCGGCATCACTCTATTATCATACTAAAGATTGTTTCATTTTGATATGAAAACACATTATATTACTTACAATTCCCACTTGTCATTCTGAGCGAAGCGAAGAATCTTACAAATTTTACAAATTCAAAGATCCTTCGGGCAGAGCCCTCAGGATAACACGACGATCACTGATTTAAAACATAATGAGTGAACTTATATAATCTTAGTCAAGTGTCATATCTTATCCTGCTATTCTTATAGATGCACAAATAAAGCATCACCGGAACAACTATAATTGTAACAAAGGCTATCCATTTATATCTTGCAATTTAATGTTTCACGTGAAACATATATATGTTCTAATCATAACACCGATTTTAAACCTAACAAATAAAGAACATCCATATCGAATCATGATTACTTACAGTCAAAAGTCATATTTGAATAAAATGATGCTGGGGTCAAAAGGTATTTTGCCCCCAGCTGATGATCCGCAGCA
>CAMPAX010000101.1 GCA_946633495.1 uncultured Lachnospiraceae bacterium
AGGTCTCAAGCGACCGCGCAAGCGCGTCGCTCGGACCTTTTGACCCTATCATCATCTTAATATTTCTCCTGCATATATATCTTCCGGTCGAGCTTTAGTCCCTCCACGAAGGACGTGACCGCATGGATCTCCCTTTGAATATCCAGGATCTCCTTATCCGATACCTTATGGAAGACCGGCGGTTCCAGGTAGTCCTTATTCGACTGGATCGCCACATGGATCAGATTGTCCACAAAGCCGACCATGATCTTACCGTCACTCTCCGCTGCCAGACGCATCAGTCCCTGCATCAAAACCGGCGTCAGGAGGTAGAATGCCTCTGATTCGTTCTGACAAAGGCATTTGAACTGATTGTTGAAGGTGACATCCTCAGTCTCAAATGCATGTCGGCGGTCCACCTTCTTCGTAAAAATGCCGGTACGCCGCCTTGCATGTCCAAAGCCCTTCTGTATGACCTGCAGGTCCGCCTCAAAGTATTTATTTGACTCAAAGATCATCCAGCGCCCCTTGAAATACGTAACCCTATGCGTATCCCCGTCCGAATCCGTGTATTCATCTTCGATCAGAAGATCTGCCCGGCGGAAATGCACATTATTGTGGTCGCCTTCGATCAGATCTTCGCTTCTGTAGATATTTCCCATCATGATAAGGCCGGTCTGGTTGATCATCCCGCTGGAAAATCCCTGTTCCGGGGAATACTGCGCAGAGGGGATCACCGAACGGATCATGGCATTTACATAGTTCTTTTTGTAAAAGTCCCTGTATTCCCTCTCACGTTTCCGGACAACGATCAGATAGAACAGAAAAGCCAGGAAGATCGCAATAAAAGGAGCAACTCCGATCAGGACCGGTTCTCTTTTCCGAAACAAAAAGAACGATCCTATGATGACCGCAATCGGGAAAAGGATAAGAATTAACTTTCGGAGCATAACGCTCTTTCGCATCTGTTCTATCTGCATCAAATGTTCATCCATGCATATTCCTCCTGTACGCCGGTTTGGCGCTCGCCCTGAGTGTATGTGCTTCAGAACAATCATAACCGTTTTTCGGTGTGTAACGCAAGTGGATATTTCCACAGAATATGAATGTGCTGACCTTAAGACACGAAAAAAGGCGGTGGATTCCGCCTTTTTCCCGTCGCTCGGACCTTTTGACCCTATCATCATACAATTACGGATTCAGGCAGACACCTGCGCTGTCGAAGTTATAGTTCTTTCCGCCGATAGCTCTCTTGCCTGTCACCATTACGCCTTCCGAATCAAAGTAGTACCACTTGCCGCCGATCTTCTTCCATCCGGTCTTCATCGCACCACCGTCGAAGAAGTACCAGTTCTTTCCAATCTGCTTCCAGCCGGTTACCATCTCACCAAGGGTCCTGGACTCCGTACTGAGGTAATACCACTTGCCGCCGGACTTCTTCCAGCCGGTCTGCACCTGACCCAGAGTCTTTTCAGCCGTGCTGAAGAAATACCACTTCTTTCCGATCTGCTGCCAGCCGGTCAGCATGTTACCGCTCTTGCTGAAATAATACCACTTCTGACCGATCTTCTGCCAGCCGGTCAGCATCTTACCACTCTTATTGAAGTAATACCACTTCTGACCGATCTTCTGCCAGCCGGTCAGCATCTTTCCACTCTTGTTGAAGTAATACCATTTCTGGCTGAGCTTCTGCCAGCCGGTCAGGGCCTTTCCATCCTTGTAGTAGTACCAGTCGGTTCCTTCCTGGATCCAACCCTTCAGAACCACATCCTCCTCACCGCCACGAGCCAGTGCTGCCGCATGCCAGATGGAGATGGGATTCTGGCTATCCGCATAGAAGGGATCCTTCATGGCGTCATCCTTTGCCAACGCCCGGTTCACACTCTTGTTATTTACCACATCCCCCTTATCCGTTGCGATTGCTTTCATAGCCGCATCGTCACAAGTCAGTGCCTTTAGGAGCTGCGCTGCTGTCTTGCCCTGGGTTCCAAGGTCCTTTGCCAGCACAAAGGAACCTCCCCAGTTGTAGGAAACCGGTCCCTGGCAGAGCTTATAGGTCCCGTCAGCAACACCATTCCCGGTATACACATAATGCATCCAGGCGGTTCCGAAGCTGCCGAACACCTTCCCGGAAACCATATCATTTACCCAGTCAGACATCCACATGTCCGCTCCGGTATCATAGCTCGCCGCGTCATAGGTGTCCATCAGATCGAGCAGAACCGTGTTGTACTCCCCTTCATATCCGGTTGCACGATAGGAATCCTCAAACAGCTTCAGCTTATAGACGCCGGAGGTCATGGAATAGCCTGCGGCCTTCATCTTTTTTGCAACATCATTGAACTTCGCAGGAGTCGCGATCATTGCCTGTACCTTCGCCGGATCATCGGTTCCGAGCACTTCCTTCGCCATCCTTGAATCGTAGAAGAAGCCATTCGGGCACACATACCATGTAACCGCTCTCAACTTCCCGTCCGAAGAACCGATCTTTTTTGTGTATGCATATGCATCACTGTAATCAGAATCCTTAAATCCGATCTCAGACAGTGCCGGGAAGTCTCCAAACATTCTCTGAAGACTGACTTCTGCTGCAACAACGATCGTATATCCGTCATACTTTCCACCTGCGATATCCTGCAAAGTACTCAGGTATTCATCGCCGGTACCTGCTACTCCAAGATTAATGAAATTCACCTTGGATTCCAGTTCCGGATGAACCTTATAAACATCCTTCAGCGCCCGTTCCAGGTCGTTATCCCAGGAGACCACATTTACTTTATCCTTCTTCAGTTCATCTGAAATAACCACCGGATCGTAGATCGGGTCATCCGGATCATAGGGCTGGCTCTGGGTCCATTTTACAAACTCCGCTCCCTCCGGAAGGAAAATGTAATGTTCCGGAATATTACCTGCGAGCCAAATACTCTTCGTCTCCGCATTCAGAGTGAACGTCCCATTATAAAAGGTATCTCCCTCAAGCCAGGCGTTATGATACGCCGTCTTCCGGTCCATTTCCATATAGTAATCCAGCGTTTCATTCTCCGGCAGGGTCACATGCAGCATGCGACCGGTCACTTTTTCCGTGACCGAGAGCTGGTTCATCCAGCTGCGTATCGCGGAAAAGTTTGTAACTACCGTGATCTTCTCCGCATCGGCAAGCTGAAAGTCTTCTCCGGCCTTAACCTCCAAAGCCTTGTCCAGATAGTCCGTGACTTTATCTGCAGATCCATCACCAACCGCATTACTCCCGCTCCGTGTCTTCATCTCAACAGACAGCGAAGTGATCCCGCTGTTTTTCGGAATGAAGAGATACGTCACCATATCATAGGTATCATCATAGTAGTTGATCAGCGGAAATGGATTGTGCCACTTCCTGATCACATCGGAGAAGCGCTTTTTCATCCAGCTGAAATCATCCCAGCCTTCATACTCACCCGGAACTGTATTATAGACCAGCGCCCTTACATCCACATCGTTACCGGCTTCTCCCTCCGTGGTCACAACCGCCGCTTTCCCATAAGGAACCGTAAGTTTAAAGAGATAGCCCTCTCCGGTAGCCATAGCCACATCATAGTAATCATCAAAGATCTGGTCATCCGGATCGGAATCCTGCACATAGTCGATCTTCGAAGGATAGGTTGCACTGACCAGCGCACCCTCCGTGACTGCCACCGTCTTCCCGGTTTCCAGTTCATTTGCCTGATCTAACTTTTCATCCATGTCGCTGTCCGATCGGAATGTGATATCAGGTCCCCCCGCTTCCACCTGCCGCATCGGGGAGATCCCCGGCAAAAGAACTGTCAGCAGGAACGCGATCAGAAAACCGAGTCCCAATCGTTTCATCATTTTCTTCACGTTATCATACCTCCTCTTTCTTATCACATGATAAACAGATGATCTCATTTTACTCTTCCCTGTCTTTTTTTGTCAATTCTATTTTATCAGCGTTGCGGATGAGAAGCTCTATACCGCAAAAGAAAGCGGAAGAAACCGCGTGATCGTATAAAAAAAATTTTTCCATAAATCCTTCTCACTCATCCGTATCACTTTCAACGGCACAAAAATACAGTGCCTCGGTAAAGGGTGATACACCATACATCGTTAGTAAAGGATGAATATTCTACGGAGGAGTGAGTTTATGAAAAAGAACAGAACGAAGAAAGCAAACCGTGCAATAACAAGAACCGCAGCCATGCTGCTTGCTGCATCCGTCCTCTTCACAGGATGCGGAAGTTCACCCGAACAGGGAACAGGAAGCACTTCCGGAACAGGCGGGAAAACCACAAAGATTCCCCTGACAAACGCCGAGATCGAGCGTCGGATCATGCTGGCAGGAGACGCCTATGACGGACTCTATGTTGAGGATGATTTTACCAATTTCGGTGCACGAAGCAAAGGCGTTCAATACAACGGTACACTGGTAATGGAGAGTGAAGCCTGCGAGGACGCAGGCGTCGGCGCTTCCTGCGTTCGGATCCCTGACGCAGACCGGGGCGCTCCGGTGGACTGGAATACGGAAAACTATAACCTGATCAAAGAATCCGGTTTCCTCTCTGTCGCTACAAGTCCCTTCTCAACCTTCGGTGCAGATGTGGATACAGCAACCTACACCAATCTGCGGCGCAGGATCTTTGAGGGAGATGAGGAGTTCGGGATCAGTGATTCCGCCATCCGCGTGGAAGAAATGATCAATTATTTCCACTACGATTACGAAGCTCCCAGGGAAGGGGACAAGTTCGGAGTAACGACCGCCCTCACCCCGTGCCCCTGGAACAAGGACACACTCCTTCTCCGGGTCGGTGTAAAGGCGGAGGAGATCCAGCCGCAGGAAGGCTCCAACATCGTCTTCCTGATCGATACCTCCGGCTCCATGTTCAGCCACGACAAGCTTCCTCTGGCACAGAAGGCATTTAATCTTCTGACCGACAATCTGTCCGAGAAGGACAGCATTTCCATCGTAACCTATGCAGGTTCGGAGACAGTGGTTCTGGAAGGCGCTAACGGAAGCCAGAAGGAGAAGATCAAAGCAGCCATCAATTCTCTGGAAGCCGGCGGCGGCACCTACGGTGAAGCCGGCATCAAGAAGGCTTATGAGATTGCTGAAAAATATTTTGTAAAAGGCGGAAATAACCGCATCATCCTCGCCACCGACGGCGACCTGAACGTAGGTATCTCTTCCGAAGCAGACCTTATCAAGCTGGTGGAAGAAAAGAGAGAAACCGGTGTCTTCCTCTCCTGCCTCGGTTTCGGAACCGGAAACTATCAGGACAGCAAGATGGAAGCTTTAGCGGACTACGGCAACGGAAATTATTCTTACATCGACTGCACCGCAGAAGCCAGCCGGGTACTGCAGGATGAACTGTGGTCCACCCTCTACACCGTGGCAAAAGACGTGAAGTTCCAGGTGGAATTCAATCCGGAGCAGGTAAAGGGTTATCGTCTCATCGGTTACGAAAACCGTGAGATGGCAGCAGAGGATTTTGCAAATGACAGCAAGGACGGCGGCGAAGTCGGTTCCGGTCAGACCGTAACCGTACTCTATGAGATCGTTCCCTCGGATTCCGCTTACAACGTTCCTGAAGTAGCAAGCCGTTACGGCAACAGCGGTGTTGACACCGTGGAAGCAGCCGACGCCATGAACAGCGACGAACTGCTGGCAGTCAATATCCGTTACAAAGAGCCGGATGCTTCGGACAGCAAGCTTCTCACCTGCCCCGTGACCAGGGACATGCTGTCAGAGGAAATGGACGCAGATACTTCCTTCGCAGCAGGTGTGGCAGAGTTCGGTATGCTGCTCCGCAAGTCCGAATACAGCGGCACTGCAAGTTATCAGGAGATCTACGACCGTCTGAAGGTGATCCCCGGCGTGACGGATGACAACTTCAAGACAGAGTTCCTGTATATGGTAAAGAAGGTTTCTGAGTAAGCCATAAAGATCACACAGGAAAAAAGGATGCCGGGTTATTATATCTGGCTCTGTCCCCTGTTCCTTTTCCGTATTCAATGGCCCGGACGGGACATCGGTTGATGCACGCAGTGCAGAGCGTACATTTTTTCTTCTGCCATACCGGTCTTCCGTCCACCATTTCAATGGCATGATCCGGACAGTTCCGGGCGCACATCCCGCAGCCGGTGCATTTATCTGTGACATGATACTTCTTCGTTCCGTCCATCATATGATACACGATCCTGCACAGTCCGGACGGAAAAGCGAAAATGGGTTTCCGGATCCGGTGCAGCCGGATCTCCGTACAGATCTCTCCCAGTTTCTCCTGACAGTCCCGAAAAACTTCCCTCTGATGTTCTTCGGTTCCGTTGTTATAAAAGAGAAGGCAGTTATCCGGCATAACCATAGGAAAGACACAGATAAGATCGATCCCCCGCTTCTTCAGTTCTTTTCGGAGAAGCCCGCCGGCAAATCCGATATTCCCGCCGCAGGTAATGATGGAGTAGACATACTTCGCGCCCTCCAGTTCAAGATGACGTATGAAATCAAACACCACATCATTTACCGTCCAGAAATAAACCGGGAAGATAAAGCCCACCTTTTCTCCCGCGGAAACGGTATATCGATACTCCTCCCGCTCCCGGGCCTCTGCCATATTTATCAGCCGCTCCCCCTTTTTCAGCAGCTGATTTGCCACATAGAAAGAATTTCCTGTCCCCGTAAAGTAAAAAATCATACCTGCTCCTTTTTATATTCGTAACCCACCGGATAATTATTGCAATTCAAGATCCGGTTCCGTCTAATATCTTCCCCGACGCCCCACATGTCATCCCGGGCGTATTGATACGATAGATTTGTCAGGAGTAGAACTGATGCCCCGCATATCACCCCGGTCAGATGCCCTGGGCTAAGGTTCACACCGATTCATAAAATACTTTTGAAAACTTCCTCAGCCATTCCACATCCTTTGCTCCGGCAGTTTCATAGACGGAATGCATGGCAAGCTGCGCCAGACCGATATCCGCCGTCTTTATGGAAATGTGGGAATTGGAGATATTCCCCAGAGTGCTTCCTCCCGGCTGATCCGAATGATTGACGAAGATCTGGCAGGGGATCCCTTCTTTTTCACAGAGAGCTCTCACATACGCCCCGGTGTAACCGTCCGTGGTATAGCTCTGTCTCGCACTGAATTTCAGCACGATGCCCTTATTCATCTCGGGACTCTGGACCGGATCATACTTTCCCATATGTGCCGGGTGGCAGGCATGGGCATTATCCGCCGATATCATGAAACTGTCGGCCAGAGCGGCATAATACTGCTCCCGGCTCCTTCCCAGGTTTTGACTGATCCTGTCGATCAGCGTCTCCAGGAAATCCGAATCCGCTCCCTGTCTGGTACGCGACCCCACCTCTTCGTTATCGAATATGCAGAGCATCCTGACATAGTCTGCATTCTCCGACTCAAGGAAGCCCTTCAGGGTACACCAGACACATTCCTGATCATCCAGTCGGGAAGATCCCAGGAATTCGTCACCGATCCCCCAGATCACACCCGTCTCCCGGGGATACAGGAAAAGATCGTCTCCCAAAATATTTTCCACTGCGACGCCTGCTTCCTCTGCAACAAGTTCCATGAGACTGCTCTTCTCCTCCGTCGTGCTGACGATGGGAAGCATATCACTCTGAAAGCTGTATTTATATCCTGAATTTGCCTCCCTGTTCATATGGATCGCCAGGGAAGGGATCATGGCCACGTCCTTTCCCACATTTACCAGAACAGGGCGGATCTTCTCCCCATCCTTCACCAGGATCCGTCCCGCTACGGAAAGCGGGCGGTCAAACCACGGTGCCATAAGCATACCGCCGTACTGCTCCACGTTCAGCCGTACATAAGCGCTGTTCGTTACAGCCGGAGTTTCCTTCAGCTTCGGGCAGGGAGAATCACTGTGACTCGCCATGATCCTCAGGCCCCGGTAATCGGTTTTGGGTATGACAAATGCAATGAGCGCCGATCCATTTCTCTTCACATAGTACTTTCCTTCCGGCAAAAGTTCCCATATCCCGGACTCCTGCAGTTCCGTAAAGCCCTCGGATTCCAGGTCCTTCCCCGCATTTTCGATCACGTGATATGCAGTGGGTGAAGAATCGATCTTATGAAGTACGTCCCTCGCGAATTCCAAACTCATGGGGTTACCCCTTTCTTTCATTTTAATTCAATGTGGCCTTCTCACTTTCGGTTCAATGCGGCCTTCTCGTTTTCGGCCCGG
>CAMPAX010000102.1 GCA_946633495.1 uncultured Lachnospiraceae bacterium
GATTGCCGAAGATCTTTCCGTAAATACACGGATCATGGGGATCGAAGATGCGAAGAAGACCGGGGCTATGGCACTTTTCGGTGAGAAGTACGGCGAAGAGGTCCGGGTGGTTTCCATGGGAGATTTCTCCATCGAGCTTTGCGGCGGTACACATGTTCCCCACACCGGTGTGATCGGGACCTTTAAGATTCTTTCCGAACAGGGCGTTGCAGCCGGAGTCCGTCGTATCGAAGCGTTGACCGGTGAGGGTGCATTTGCGTATTATAAAGAATTGGAAAAGAAGCTTTGTGCCGCTGCGGCTGCAGCCAAGACTGAGCCGGACCGTCTGGTGGCCCGTATCGAGGGACTTCTTGAGGAAGTAAAGAAGCTGACACAGGAGAACCAGAAGCTTAAGGCTGACGCGGCAAAGAGCGCGGCATCCGATGTCATGGGAAGTGTGGTGAAGGAAGGAGATCTGTCCATCCTTCCCGTGTCTCTGACCGATGTGGATATGAATGAACTCAGAAATCTGGGAGATGAATTTAAGGCTAAGCTGGGCAAGTCAGTAGTGATCCTTGCTTCCGCTGCCGGTGAGAAAGTGAATCTTCTGGTCATGGCCAGCGATGATGCGGTGAAGACAGGTATTCACGCAGGAAATATCGTGAAGAAGATCGCACCCATGGTAGGCGGTGGCGGCGGCGGACGTCCGAACATGGCTCAGGCCGGCGGTAAGGATGCTTCCGGTATCGAAGAAGCTCTTAAGGCTGGTGTGGAAGAAGCAAAAAGCCAGATCCGATAAACGGCTTTCGAGATGAGAACCGGTTCGAAATAAGCAGACGAATACTCATAAGACACTAAACGAAAACACCTAGTCCAATCACGAAAGAATACAGGGAATGAATCAGAAAATGACAAAACAGTCGCACCATATCAGCCGGATGCCATTTCTTTTGGCCGTAATACTTATCCTTTGTTTCAGTCTTACGGCCTGCGGCGGCACTTCGGGAGATGTGGCAAAAGCAGCCCACGGAGATGCGGATTATCTTGGTACCTATACGGAAACCACCTACCGGAACGAGAGATACGGTATACTCTTTACCACACCTTCAAAGGGATTTGAATTTGCCATGATGGAAGATATCCTGACAGCAAATGACATCAAGGAAGAAGATTTCAGCAATACGCGGGTTCCCGAAATTTTGGCCTCCGGCAAGGAATACATGGTGATGTATGGTGGCGATGGAACCACTCAGAACTCCACCTCGGTTGTGCTCTCACCTGCAAACGGAAAAGAACAGGAACAGGTGGTGCATGAGGCAGCGGACAAGATCAAGGCTTCCCTGGAAGCGGATACCAGTATCACCATCCGGGAATGTGAGCTGAAACCCGGAAGTCCCATCGGCTTCGATCAGTATCTGGTATATACCATTTCCGCAAATGACAAAACCTTCTATACCGAACAGTTTTTTGCCTTTCATGACAATAATCTGGCGTCAGTAACGATCTCTTCAACCTCTGAAGGGCAGATCAAGACGATGCATGCAGCATGGAAACGTATTAACTGATCCGACTTGGGGATCTATTTCCTCGAAAAGTCATGTATCTAAAAAAAATATTTTGGAAGATGTGTGTATGAAAAGAAAATGGAAACACTGCGCCGATAAAAGCAATGTGAGTATGAGTGGGAACAACGATACTGCTGTCACACCGGAAATAAAACTTGACAATTTTCATGCGTATGTTATAATGTCAAATGCACGTGTCGCCGGACAGGCAGATACGTACTGATTCCACGACTGGAGGGGGGGATAAAGAATGTCAAGCGTAATCGTAAAAGAAGGCGAGACCTTGGACGCAGCGCTTCGCCGTTTCAAGAGAAACTGTGCAAAGGCAGGCATCCAGCAGGAAATTCGCAAGAGAGAACATTACGAGAAGCCTTCAGTTAGACGGAAGAAAAAGTCTGAGGCTGCAAGAAAGCGTAAGTTCAACAAATAACCATAACAGCACCTCGGGATGTCCTGGGGTGCTTTTTATTTCACACATCCAATCCAGACTCGATGCAGGAAATCTATTGCAAACCGGATCACGGAATCAAAAGCAGACTCAGTGCAGAAAATCTATCGCAAACCGGATTATGGAATCAAAAGCAGACTCGGTGTATGGAATCGGCAGTACTGCCACATCAGGGGGATACTATGTCATATACGGAAAAAGAGATAACACTTCCCGCGGGAAGCATGCAGACGGTCTTCGGACAGTTTGATCGAAATGTACGAAAACTGGAGAGGGCATTCGATATCAGTTATGTTGTCCGGGAGGACCGGCTTCTTATCTCCGGAGAAGAATATCGGGTGGAGCAGGCCGTCAGGGTATTAAATGATCTGGCGGGCATGGCGGGATCAAAATCCGAGATCACGGAGCAGTCCGTGGACTATGCCATTTCTCTTGCCATGGAAGAGCGTGCGGAGCGTGTCAGTGACCTGGACCGGGATGTGATCTGCCACAGCATCACAGGCAGACCGGTAAAACCCAAAACCTATGGACAAAGAAAATACGTTGAGGCAATTGACAGGAATATGATCGTCTTCGGAACCGGTCCGGCCGGAACCGGAAAGACCTATCTCGCCATGGCAAAAGCCATTACGGCTTTTAAGAAGAATGAAGTGGAACGGATCATCCTTACCCGTCCGGCCATAGAAGCGGGAGAGCGCCTTGGATTTCTTCCGGGAGATCTTCAGTCGAAGATTGATCCCTATCTTCGGCCTTTGTACGACGCTCTTTACGATATCATGGGCGGAGAGCAGTTCACAAAGAATATGGAGAAGGGACTGATCGAAGTGGCTCCGCTGGCCTATATGCGGGGAAGAACTCTGGATAATGCATTTATCGTTTTGGATGAGGCGCAGAACACCACGCCGGCTCAGATGAAAATGTTCCTTACCCGGATCGGTTTCGGATCGAAAGCCATCATCACCGGAGATGCCAGCCAGAAGGATCTGGCAGCAGGTATGACCAGCGGACTGGATATGGCGCTTCGTGTCGTGAAGGGAATCGAAGGAATCGAGATCTGTGAGCTGACATCCAAGGATGTTGTCCGGCACCCGCTGGTGCAGAAGATCGTTGAAGCCTACGAGCTTTATGAGAAAAAGCACGGAACCGAGGAAGGTCCGAACGGAAAAAACAGCAAAAGGCCAGACGGCCATACCCGGGACTCCCGGCAAAAGCGTTGGTGAAATATAGCATTTTTCTTCACAAATTCCACAAAATGTAGTAAAATAGGTTCGTTGAAACGGTTTTATTTTATCACCGGAGGAAGACACCGTGTCAGTCATATTCAGTGAAGAATATAAAGATGAACAGACAGGATCACCAAAGAAAGAGATTTCACGACTGAAAGAAGTCGTCAGTGACGTGATCGACGCCGCATTGGACTACATTTCATGTCCCTATGAGTGTGAGATCAGTGTACTTTTTACGGATGATCCCACCATTCAGGAGATCAATCGTGACAATCGAAAGATCGATGCCCCCACGGATGTCCTGTCCTTTCCCATGCTGGAGTATGAAACACCCGGAGATTTTTCTTTCCTGGAGGAAGAAAG
The DNA here is from genome assembly GCA_946633495.1 of uncultured Lachnospiraceae bacterium. Classification (GTDB taxonomy): domain Bacteria; phylum Bacillota; class Clostridia; order Lachnospirales; family Lachnospiraceae; genus Eubacterium_Q. The sequence goes on from CAMPAX010000102.1 coordinate 3,582, forward strand.
CTCCATCGGTTCCTTTCATCCGGAAACGGGAGAGCTGCTTTTAGGGGACATTGTCATTTCTCTGGACCGGGCAGAATCTCAGGCCCGGGAATATGGTCACAGCCTTATACGTGAGACAGCCTTTCTGACTGCACACAGCATGCTTCATCTTTTTGGTTTCGACCATATGGAAGATTCCGAACGGATGGAGATGGAACGCATGCAGGAAGAGATTCTCACCGGGAGAGGCTATACGAGAGACTGTGAATGACGGAAGCAGCAACGTATCGTACATGCCGGGGCATAGATTCATTCCCCGGTCATAGTATATAAAAGGACATAGAGATCATGAAGAAAAAAATTCTGTGTAATCTGAAGTACCGGACATTTGGCCGGATCACATCCGCCCTGCTTATCGCCGCTTTTCTGATGACCGGATGCGGCAGCAGTGACAGTAACGAAAATACAACGGCGGCTCCTGCCACATCGGAGAAGACGACGGAACCTCTTCCCGCAGCTACCCTTACTGCAAACAGTCCGTCCATGATAGAAGATGCAGTCAAGGTATCTCTTGCAAAGGACGGAATGGTGAAGAATCCTCTGACAGGACTTTGGATCGATGAATCCTACGAGAACAAGCGGCCCATTTCCGTTCAGATCAGCAACGTGCTTCCGGCAGTTCCTCAGACCGGCATCGCCCGTGCGGATATCATCTATGAAATGCTGGTGGAAGGCGGTATCACCCGTCTGAATGCCATTATCACCGAATATCAGGGGATCGAGAAACTGGGTCCCATGCGTTCCGCGCGGCATTATTATGATCGGAAGGCGCTGGAATATGATGCGATTTTCTTCTGCTGGGGAACTTCCATCTACGCCCAGGCAGATATCGACGGGGGTCTGGCAAACCTGGAAGCCGTAGACTTGAACTGGGAACCGGGCGGATTCCGAAGTGATGACCGTTATGCGCCGCACAATGCCTATACCAATTCCGATGGTATCAACGGGCGGATCGAGAAGAAAGGATTCAGTCCCGAACACAGAAACGGACTATATCAGCGGATGTATAAGTTCAATGACGAATTTACGCCCATCAACGGCAATCCGGCAAAGAAAGTCATTACAAAATTCCACAATAACCGTCAGCCATGGTTCGAATACAATGAAGAGGATCAGCTGTACTATCGTTTCCAGTACGGCGATAAACAGATCGATACTGAGACCGGTGAGCAGCTGGCATTCACCAACGTTCTGATCCAGTTTGCGAAGCATACCCCCATGCCGGACCTTCCGGAGCTGTGGGATATCGACTGGACCGGTGAAGGGGACGGCTTCTACTGTACCGGAGGAAAGGTGATCCCGGTCACATGGAAAAATGTCAAAGGCGTCACCAGATGGTATACTGCAGACGGTTCGGAACTCAGTATGAATCCGGGAAAAACCTGGATCACGGTTTTCCAGAACAGCAACAGAGACGGAATCGTTTTTGAGAATCCGAAAAATGAGGATAATGCAGGAACAGATTCCGACAACAGTTCAGAAGAAACAGATGAATCAGATGAATCAAATGAATCGGACGAGTAGCAAAAGAGATTCCCATGATAAGGAATCCTGTTATGATGCGTGCGTGATCGGGGCCGGAGCCTCCGGCCTTGCTGCCGCATCGGCTTTAGCTATGCGCGGATATCGAACGGTTATCGTGGAACAGAATAAGAAGAGTGGAAGAAAACTCTATGCGACAGGAAACGGCAGATGCAATCTTGCAAATGCCGTTCTTTCTGATTCTGCCTATTATGATAATTCCTTTGCAAATTCCGTGGTAACAGAGGATGCAAGAAAGGATCTGATCCTTTGGCTGCGGAAGATCGGGATTCCCCTTATCAGCCGGGGAGATTATCTGTATCCGAAAAGCATGCAGGCCTCCTCCGTAGTCTGGGCTCTGACGGACGCCGCAAGATTTGCAGGCGTGGAGTTTTTGTATGAGAGTAAGGTCATATCCATACATGAGACGGAGGAGAGTGATCCTCGGTTATGGATGATCTCCATTTCCGGAAAAGCGGAGCAGTCACTGACTGCCAAACGCCTCGTACTTGCCACGGGAAGTCCGGCGGCACAGACACTGGGCGCAGCAAAGGATAATGAGCTGTCCCGCCTGTTTAACGATCTGAAGCTTCCCGTAAGTCCCTGGCATCCCGCCCTTTGCCCGCTGGAAACGAAAGAAGATATGTCTTTCCTGGCAGGAGTTCGTTCCGGATGTCGAATGACCTTAAAGGAAACCTGTGTGGAAGAAGGTGAGATCCAGTTTACGGATTATGGAATCTCCGGGATCGTTACATTTAACCTTGCAACCATAGCCGAGCCCGGGGATCCGGTAAGTCTGAACCTCCTTCCTGAATGGCAGGATGAAAAGGAAGTCCTTCGGTTCCTTCGCGAGATATCTCTGGCAAGAAGTGCTTTCGGCGCATTGAACGGCTTTTTGCATGAAAAGATATGTTCCCATGCCATAGAGCAAATCTGTCCCGGAAAAGGGAAAAGAAGCCTTTCAGAATGGAAGGATGAAGAGCTTCTGGCGGTGATCCGATATCTTATGGCCATGCCGCTTACGGTCAAAAGCAAAAGAGGCGATCAGGGGCAGGCGTATAGAGGCGGTATCCTTACGGAAGTTCTGGATCCCGGGACCATGCAGGTAAAGGATCGGCCAAACCTGGCAGTGACAGGAGAAGTTTCCGATGTGGTAGGGCGCTGCGGCGGATATAATCTAATGTATGCCCTGATCAGCGGACGTTTGGCCGGGAGATATTTATGAGATTGAATGGAAAGGGATATTATGCTGCGGATCCAGAATATTAAACTCCCAATTGCATATACACAAAAAGATCTGATCCGCGCCTGCGAAAAGGTTCTGCGCAGAACAGGACTTCCGGAGGTTCGGATCCTCCGAAGATCTCTGGACTCCCGGAAGAAGGACCGGATTCATTATCATATCTCAGCCGGGGTTTTTGGACTTACGGAAGCAGAAGAAAAGAAAATCATTCGTTTAGTTAACAATAATAATGTTATGTTAACCAAACCGGTAAAATACCAATTTCCCGCCGGAAAAAAAACTGCTTCCGACCGGGAAACGAATCCATTTTATGAAGGAAAAGAGATCCGCCCCATTATCATAGGAACCGGTCCTGCCGGATATTTTGCAGGACTTGTACTGGCGGAAGCAGGATATCATCCGATCCTTTTGGAACGCGGAAAACCCGTGGAAGAACGCTCTATCGACGTGAATTCTTTCTGGGAAGGCGGGAAGCTGGATCCGGAAAGCAACGTATCCTTCGGAGAGGGCGGTGCCGGTACATTTTCGGACGGGAAGCTGTATACCGGAAATAAAGATAAAGACGGAGTTCAGCAGTTTGTACTGGATACCTTCCACAGATTCGGTGCCTCTTCCCGGATCACCTATGACGCAAAGCCGCATATCGGTACCGATGTTCTGTATCGCATCATGCAGAATATGCGCCGGGCAATCCTGGATGCGGGAGGAACCATCCTTTTTTCGCATCGTGTAACCTCCATTCAGAAAGATCCGGACGGATACACGGTCTTTGGGATCAGCTCCGATCCGGAAAAGGGCGAAACAACATTTCAGTATCAGACACCGGCTGTGATCCTTGCCATCGGACACAGTGCAAGAGATACCTTTGCCATGCTGAATGAGCAGGGAATTGCCATGGAGAAGAAACCCTTCGCCGTGGGGCTCAGGATCGAACATCCACGTTCCCTGATAGACCATGCGAGATACGGAGATATGGCCGGTCAGCTGCCGGCGGCCGACTATAAACTTGTGGCACATACCTCGGAAAACCGGGCAGTTTTTTCTTTCTGTATGTGCCCCGGCGGATATGTGGTGAATGCATCCACGGAAGAAGGTGGGATCGTAGTAAACGGAATGAGTTACAGCGGACGCAGCGGTGATAATTCCAACAGTGCCATCGTGGTGAATATCCTTCCGGAGGATATACCGGGAGATCAGCCTATGGATGCCATCACGTATCAGAGGGCGCTGGAACACGCCTTCTATCAGGCAGGCGAGGGCCGGATACCGGTTCAGAGACTGGAGGATTTTGTGCAGGATCGAAGTGGGAACCTGTCCGCTACGGTCCATCCCTCCATTAAAGGGAAATATCAGACTGCAAACCTACGAGATTGTTTACCGGACACCCTGTCACGTGCTATAATAGAAGCGATGTCCGAATTTGACCGTGAGATCCCGGGCTTTGCCATGAATGACGCCGTTCTTTCCGGCATAGAGAGCAGGACATCATCTCCGGTAAGGATCCTTCGGAATGACAAACTTCAGGCACTGGATCATCAGGGCCTTTTCCCCTGCGGGGAAGGCGCGGGGTATGCCGGAGGGATCATGTCGGCCGCAGTGGACGGGATCCGCGTGGCGGAAAAAGTCGCGGAACACCTTTCGGATTTATGACATTTTAATTTATGACATTTTTCATTTATGACATTGTTATTTAAGACATTTTTATTCACGACATTTTTATTCACGACATTTTTATTTGCGACATTATTATTCACGACTTTTTTATAGAAAGAAGGCAGAACTAACCAAATGAA
>CAMPAX010000103.1 GCA_946633495.1 uncultured Lachnospiraceae bacterium
CGAATCATTTGACATATGGTGACATCCTCCCCCACCTTAGAGGAGGGGGTCTTCTTGCTGAGAGCGGATAAAAGCGTACCGTATAGACAACCTGCGAAGGGGTCCGTGCGGTACGCTTTTTATGTCATTCCGTGAATGAATGTTGGAGGATCGTGTCACCCCGAAATGGATTCGGATGTTTCACGAAGCTTGAGTCAGTCGATTCGTGAGGCGTGAGCCGCCTGATTCATTGAGCCTGATTTGTCCGTATCGTCGACCAGATCAGGAGTAGAGTGAGATCCTGCGTTTATGGCGTTCATCGTTGGAGAAGGGTGTATCTAAAAATGTATCAATGATCATCAGCGCCAGACCGGGGCCCACGACGCGGGCGCCCATGCAGAGGATGTTGGCATCGTTGTGTTCCCGCGTGGCTTTCGCGGAGAAGACATCGTGGCAGAGAGCTGCTCGGATGCCGGGCTCTTTATTTGCAGCCATGGACATTCCGATGCCGGTGCCGCAGATGAGAATCCCCAGATCCGCTTCACCGGCCCGGATCAGGTCAGTCACTTTCTTTGCATATATGGGGTAATCACAGGAGCTGCTGTCGGGACATCCCACGTCCGTGAACTCAAATCCCCGTGCCTTTAGATGTGCGAGAACTTCCTGCTTCAGCTCATATCCACCATGGTCGCAGCCAATCGCTAATTTCATAATATCCTCCAATGTGCTGTATATTTGTATCATTTACGATCCTCTGATATGGAGATCGGTCTACTACACGGAAATGATCCTGTGCCCGGCGGCCTTGACCAGCCGGTTCATGATCGCGGCTCCCAGGGCATCCCGGCGGAAGCTTTCACTGTAGATCAGCTCGCACCCCAGAGCGTCACAGTCTCTCAGTGCACCGTAAAGATGTGCGGCCACGGTCAGACCGTCATCTGCTTCCCCCAGCAGGATCCGATGAAAATGGGGATATCCGGCGAGCCTGTCATAGACAGCTGCATTCTCCCCGGTAGTCAGTATAGCAGTTTCTTTCCCTTCCTGCAAAGCATTTTCGGCGAGAGAAAGGATCTGCTCTGCCACAGCAGGAGTCACCTGCTCCGGATGAGCATGATCCGTGATGATGGTCAGGGCTCCCCGGGGAGCGTAGTGTGTATATCGCATTCCCGGAGCCTTTGGATGCTGAAACGCAGTATCGACTGCCGGAAGACCGCTCTCCGATCGGACCGCAGGCTGCTGCGGGGGAGGCTGAACCCCGGGACCTTCGCCGGTTACCTCCTCATCCAGCTGAATCAGGGACGGGTCGATCTCCACCGGCCCGATGATGGCTTCCAGCATATCCTTTGTGATGAATCCGGGACGCAGGATCATGGGTATATCTCCTGTCAGATCCACGATGGTAGATTCGATGCCGATCCCTACGGGACCGCCGTCCAGGATCATGTCGATGGATCCCGTCAGGTCCTCGGCCACATGCTGTGCAGTGGTGGGGGAGGGACGGCCGGAACGGTTGGCGCTGGGTGCCGCAACATAGACGCCCGAGCGGCGGATCATTTCCATGGCTGCAGGGTGGGAAGGCATACGGATCGCTACCGTGGGGAGTCCCCCGGTGGTCGCATCCGGCACGATGGGTTTCTTCTTTAATATGATGGTCAGCGGGCCGGGCCAGAAGGCCTCCATCAGCATGTTCGCCGTGGGCGGGACTTCTTCCGCCAGCTTCGCTGCATCCTTTTTATCTGCAATATGAACGATCAGGGGGTTGTCCGAGGGACGGCCCTTGGCGGCGTAGATCCGCATGGAGGCCGAAGGATCCAGTGCATCCCCTCCCAGACCGTACACGGTTTCGGTCGGAAATGCCACCAGTCCGCCGTGCTGCAGGATCTCTGCCGCGAGTCGGATGGACTCCTCTGCTTCTTCCTTTGGAAGCTGCGGATCCGTTGGATCGCAGGACCTGAGGATGGTATTCATTTGATCGTTTGCGTTGTATTTATTCATAATATATTCCCGATGGTGTTTTGGTCGCTGCCCAATCGTTTCACGTGAGTTTTTCAGGTTTTGGTTCACGTTCCCCCGATTATCCCGGGATCTGCCTGAAAAATGACATGGAAATGTAACAAATTGTCCTATATAGGTATATCATTTTCTCGGGAGCACTTCAAGTGGAAGATTCTCTAATCTTTTAAAAATCGGCAAAAACCGCCACTAAAATAAAAATCCGGGGTTGACATATCTTGTTACGATTGCTATAATGCCAATGTAACATATTTGTAACAAATGAAGCGAAATTATTAAGAATTGATTACTATCTATCACAAGATATTGCGTTATGTAAATCTCTGGGGGGTCTATCATGTATAATCGGTTCAATAAAACCGCATTTAAGAACCTGAAAAATAAAAAATCTGTTAAGGCGATCGCGGCAGGACTTGCAACAGCAGTGCTGGCTACATCCATCGTGATCCCGGCTGTGGCAGCTGACAGCTTTGATGATCTCAGCATTTCAGCCATGGTTGAGGATTATATCACGGAATCGGAAGCACCGGATCCGGTAGCGGAGCTTGTGGGAACTACAGCATCGACGCAGTCGGCGTCGGCAGCACCGGCTTCTGCAGCAGATAAGGTATATCAGTCCGCAGCAGCGGATAAAGATAAGAAGAATATCACCACGCTTTCCGATTCGAAACCGGAAGCTGACGCAAGCGGAGCTTCCGCGGATGAGGCGGATGCCGGGACTAAGGAAGCGGCCGGAACAAAGAACGGGAAAGAAACGAGCGAGCCGGTGATCCGGTATCCTCAGTTCAAGGATCGCGTGATCGTTACTGTGGACAGCGGTGTACTGAACATTCGTGAGTCTGCTTCCAAGGATGCGGAGATCGTCGGTACCATCGCACGGGCCGGCATCGCGCTGGTTGAAGAGAAGGGCAGCAGCTGGACCAAGATCGGTTCCGGCAACTGCGAAGGTTATGTTAGCAACGATTATATCGCATTCGGAGATGACGCAGGTGCATGGGCAGAGTCGAATGACATTCCGAAGTATATCAAGGTTCAGAACGACGGCCTTCGGGTTCGCAGGGAAGCAAGCCTTGACGGAGATGTCCTGGATGCGGTTTATGAAAATGAAACATATTCCGTACTCGGTCAGACGGACGGCTGGGTGAAGATCGAGATGTATGACGGAACCGTTGGTTACGTCAGCGATGATTTTGTCGAAGTTCGTTTCGAGACTCCGCGTGCCAAGACCGTAGAGGAGATCGAGGAAATGCGCCGGGCAGAGGAAGAGGATGCCCGCCGTGAGAAGGCTCGGAAGGAAGCTGAAGAGAAAGCGAAGAAAGAGGAATCCAGTCGATCTGAAGGATCCTCCGGTAATTCGGAAAGCTCTTCCGGAAGATCTGAGAGCTCTTCCAGTTCCGAAAGCTCTTCCAATGCAGCAGAACGTTCCAAAGAACGGACCGAGCGTATGGAAGAGATCAAGAAGGAGAACGAAAGCTCTATTGAAGAAGAGGAGTCCGTACCTGTTTCCACGCATTCAGACCTTCGTGCAGAGATGGTTGCATATGCGAAGCAGTTCCTTGGAAATCCGTACGTATACGGTGGGACTTCTCTGACAAACGGTACAGACTGCTCCGGATTCACTATGCGGATCTATGAGCACTTTGGTTACAGCATTCCGCGTGCCGGCGGACAGAGAACCTTCGGAAAACTGATCAAGGTATCCGAGGCTCAGCCGGGAGATCTGGTCTTCTATGAGGGACATGTAACCATGTACATCGGCGATGGCAAGGTGATCCATGCCAGCAGCGAGCGGACGGGAATCATCATTTCCTCCCTGTCCTACAGCGGAACCCCGCTCTTTGCACGCAACATCATCGATGCATACTAAAATAGCTTATAACTCTTTTGAATTTCTCATAATCACCTCCCCGAGAGTCGTCCATTCGTGTAAGCGGATGGGCGGCTTTCCTGCTTTTCCTGCTTTTTCCGGTTTGATTCACGGGCGTTTTGCTGTATATAACAGAACATGACCTGCCGAAAATCTGTCTGACATTTCCGCTGGAAAAATGAAATCGGACCGGTGGACAAAACAGCAAAAATGTGTTCGGTTGACTATAATTTATAAAAAAGTTATCCACAAAATTGTGGATAACTTCGGGGTTAAAAAACACATATTTACGTTATTCACAGAATTATCCACATTATAAACATATTTTTTGGATTTACATAACGTTATCCGCCATGTTCGATTGTTCGATTTTCATTCGAGCGGGGGGAGACGGAATCGATACTTTATTACGGATCAGGGGTGAAGCAATCTCTTTTGAGTCGATAATTTGTGAAAATAGTCAGACAAGTTGATTTCGAAAATTGACAGAAATATTGATAGAATCCCGCACCTATGATATAATCAGATTATCGAGGCATTAGATTCGCCTTGGAACTTTACAGGAGAAGGAGTGAGGCATATGAATTATATCATCAGTGGAAAAAACATTGACGTAACAGAAGGATTAAAGCAGGCAGTCTACGATAAATTAGGAAGATTGGAAAAGTTCTTCAACGAAGACACGAATGCACAGGTGACATTCTCGGTAGAGAAGGAGCGTCAGAAGATCGAGGTTACGATCCCCATGAAGGGACACATCATCCGTGCAGAGCAGGTCAGCGATGATATGTATGTATCCATCGACATGGTGGTTGAGATCATTGAGCGTCAGGTAACCCGTTACAAGAAGAGGATCGTGGATCAGGAGCAGGATGCAGCATTCTTCCAGAATCAGTTCCTGGAGGAAGAGGATGATTCGGAAGCCGATGATATCAGCATCATCCGCAGCAAGAGATTTGCTCTGAAGCCCATGTATCCGGAAGATGCCTGTGTACAGATGGATCTTCTGGGACATAATTTCTACGTATTCCGCAATGCGGAAACTGATGAGGTAAATGTGGTTTACAAGAGAAAAGGCAACACGTATGGTCTGATCGAGCCAGAGTTCTGATAAGAATAAGATCAGCGGTTTATAAAGAGAAATGCGTCAGAACGCCTTATAACACGGGCGTCTGACGCTTTTCTTTTTTTGGCAGGCTTTTCGGATGCGGGGGAGGGCATTTCTTATGTACGATAAAAAAAACTTGCCTTGCATCATGATAGATGCTATATTATTTGAGTTATAGTAACTCAATTTGTATAGAAATAGGATAGAAAAGCCAAAATCGGAACGTTGCAGACTGCGAAAATGTGTGACAGACGATGATCTGACACGGGCGCGGGATCATAAAAACGGAAGAAACACAGTTTGCAAAATAATAAACGGAGGACAGTTATGGGTCTTGGTACGGCACTCTTCGGCACGCACAGCGAGCGGGAGTTGAAAAGGATCGATCCGATCATCAGGAAGATCGAATCCATGGACGAGGAAATGCAGGCGCTTTCGGATGATGAACTGAAAGCGAAAACTGTTGAATTTAAAGAGCGTCTCGCAAAAGGGGAGACATTGGATGATATTCTCCCGGAGGCATTTGCCGTAGTCCGCGAGGCGGATTACCGTGTGCTTGGCATGAAGCCTTTCCGCGTGCAGCTGATCGGTGGTCTGATCCTGCATCAGGGACGTATCGCCGAGATGCGTACCGGTGAAGGTAAGACCCTGGTGTCTACACTGCCGGCATATCTGAACGCTCTGGACGGAAAGGGCGTACATATCGTCACGGTCAATGACTACCTGGCAAACCGTGACGCGGAGTGGATGGGCAAGGTTCACCGCTGGCTGGGACTTACCGTCGGTGTGATCCTGAACTCTCATACCAACGATCAGCGCCGGGAAGCATATAACTGCGATATCACTTACATTACAAATAACGAGCTGGGCTTCGATTACCTGCGTGACAACATGGTGATCTATAAGGAACAGCTGGTGCAGCGGAGCCTGCATTACTGCATCATCGACGAGGTGGACTCGGTCCTGATCGATGAGGCACGTACGCCGCTGATCATTTCCGGTCAGAGCGGGAAGTCCACGGACATTTACAAAATGTGTGATTATATCGCACGCCGGATGACACGTGGTACTGCTTCCACCGAGATCAGCAAGATGGACGCCATCATGGGAAATGCCGTGAAGGAGGACGGCGATTATCTTGTAAATGAGAAGGATAAGTACGTTGTGCTCACGGAACAGGGTGTGGCGGAGATCGAGAAATTCTTCCACATCGAGAACCTGGCGGATTCGGAGAATATCGAGATCCAGCATACCATGCTGCAGGCCTTGAAGGCGCATGCTTTGATGCATCGTGATCAGGATTACGTGGTAAAGGATGATGAGGTCCTGATCGTTGACGAGTTCACCGGACGTATCATGCCGGGACGTCGTTTCAATGACGGTCTGCATCAGTGTATCGAGGCAAAGGAGAATGTAAAGGTTAAGCGGGAGTCCAAGACTCTTGCAACCATTACCTTCCAGAACTTCTTTAACAAATATGAAAAGAAAGCCGGCATGACCGGTACCGCACAGACTGAGGAGAACGAGTTCCGTGAGATCTACAGCATGGACGTTGTTGTGATCCCCACGAACCTTCCCATCAAGCGTATAGATGAAGACGATGCCATTTTCAAGACAAAGCAGGAGAAGCTGAATGCCATCATCGAAGATGTGGCAGAGACGCATGCGAAGGGTCAGCCGGTGCTGGTCGGTACCGTAAATATCGATTCTTCCGAGGAACTCAGCAAGCTGCTTCAGAAGCGTGGCATCGAGCACAAGGTACTGAATGCGAAGTATCATGAGCTTGAGGCAGAGATCATCGCGGATGCAGGTCAGAAGGGACGCGTAACCATTGCGACGAACATGGCCGGCCGTGGTACGGATATCAAGCTGGGCGAAGGCGTTAAGGAGCTGGGCGGTCTGAAGGTCATCGGTACCGAACGTCATGAATCCCGTCGAATCGACAATCAGCTGCGTGGACGTTCCGGACGTCAGGGTGACCCGGGACATTCCAAGTTCTATCTGTCTCTGGAGGACGATCTGATGCGTCTCTTCGGTTCCGAGCGTGTCATGCGTGTATATGACGCACTGCGCATTCCGGAGGGGCAGGAAATCCAGCATAAGACCATTACCAAGTTCGTGGAAAAGGCTCAGAAGAAGATCGAGTCCAACAACTTTGCGATCCGTAAGAACCTGCTGGAATATGACCAGGTGAACAACGAGCAGCGTGAGGTGATCTACGCGGAGCGTCGTAAGGTTCTGGACGGCGAGGATATGCACGAGACCGTGTTCAAGATGGTGATGGATACCGTGGAGTCCTATGTGGATAAGGTTGCCACCGACGAGGTTGCGCCGAAGGACTGGGATCTCCAGGAGTTAAATGATACGCTTCGCCCCATCGTTCCTTTGGAGAAGATCGTTCTTACCGAGGAAGAGCAGGAAGGCGTTCGTGCTGAGGACTTCAAGCAGCGTCTTTTGGATGAAGCCAAGGCGTTGTACGAGGCAAAAGAGAAAGAGATCACCGAGGCAGGCGGAGACATGCGGGAGATCGAGCGTGTTGCGCTTCTCAAGGTGGTTGATATGAAATGGATGGACAACATCGATGACATGGCTCAGCTGCGTCAGGGCATCGGTCTTCAGTCCATGGGCGGCCGGGATCCGGTAGTTGAATACAAGCTGGCCGGCTATGATATGTTCAATGCCATGATGGAATCCATCCGTCAGGATACGGCACGTTTCATCATGCACATCGCGATCCGCAGACCGGAAGAGGAAGAAGGTCCCGGAAGAGGACCTGCTGCCCGGGATCACAGAGGACCGAAGGGCCGTCCGGCGCCGGCAAAACGTCCGGCATCCCCGGATGAAGATCCGGAGCTGCAGGGTGAGAGACGGGAATATGGTCCCAACGGACCGGAAGAGGATATCGGCGGACCGGTAGAGGGACCGGAGGACTTCCCGGGAGCAAGCGGCCTTCCGGCAGAAGGACCCGAGGATTACGATGGACCGGCAGCGGAAGGTCCGGAAACCGCAAAAGCCATGACCGCAGAGGATGCCAGAAAGACAAATGCTGCACTTCAGAAGCTTGTCCGTCGTGAGGCGGTTGCGAAGGTGACCGGTACAAACAAAGACGAGACCATGAAACGCGGCCCCGTAAAGAAGAACAAAAAGATCATGCCCAATGATCCGTGTCCGTGCGGATCTGGATTGAAGTACAAGAAGTGCTGCGG
>CAMPAX010000104.1 GCA_946633495.1 uncultured Lachnospiraceae bacterium
CCGAGCTGGACGGGCTGGAGGAGCGTGCAAAGTACTCGGGAGCCGAGAAGCTGTACATCCTTGATGTTGTTGATGAATTCTGTAATGATTATATCGTACCCACCGTTCAGGCGGATGCGGTTTACGAGAATAAGTATCTTCTCGGTACTTCCTTTGCTCGTCCGCTGATCGCAAAGAAGCTGGTGGAGGTTGCCCGCAAGGAAGGCGCCGTAGCCATCTGCCACGGTGCGACCGGTAAGGGAAATGATCAGCTCCGTTTTGAGCTTTCCATCAAGGCTCTTGCTCCGGACATCAAGATCATTGCATGCTGGAGAGATCCGAAGTGGACCTTCGATTCCCGTGAGGCAGAGATCGAATACTGCCAGAGCAAGGGCATCGATCTTCCCTTCGACGCAAAGCACAGCTACAGCCGCGACCGCAACATCTGGCATATCAGCCATGAAGGTCTGGAGCTGGAGTCCCCCGCAAACGAGCCGAACTACAAGGATCTTCTGGTACTTGGTGTTTCTCCCCAGGATGCTCCGGATGAAGGCGAGTATGTAGAGATGACCTTCGAGGCCGGTGTTCCGAAGTCCGTAAACGGCAAGGAGATGAAGGTATCCGACATCATCCGTGAGCTGAACCGTCTCGGCGGCAAGCACGGCGTCGGCATCATCGATATCGTAGAGAACCGTGTCGTAGGCATGAAGTCCCGCGGCGTTTATGAGACACCGGGCGGTACCATTCTGATGGAAGCTCATAAGCAGCTGGAGGAGCTGGTACTGGACCGTGACACTCTGGATTTCAAGCGTCACATCGGTGTGAAGTTTGCCGACCTGGTATACGAAGGAAAATGGTTCTGCCCGCTGCGTGAAGCTCTGCAGGCGTTTGTAGAGAAGACCGACGAACGCGTGACCGGAACCGTAAAGTTCCAGCTGTATAAGGGCAACATCATCAAGGCCGGAACCACATCTCCGTACACCCTCTACTCCGAGTCCATCGCAAGTTTCACCACTGGTGATCTGTATGACCATAAGGATGCAACCGGATTCATCAATCTCTTCGGACTTCCCATGAAGGTTCGTGCGATGCTGGATCAGGAGCGCGAAGGCAAATAATCGCATCCATTCCGAAACGCCGTCCAAACGGCGTTCCACAAAAAAAGGGAGATCGTACCTTAGGGTACGGTCTTCCTTTTTTTACTGACAAATGCTCCCCACATTACGTTCCAGTCAGGGGAGCATCGTGTCATCCTGAAGAAACGCCGCAGCACGGTGCGCTATCGGTTTATGCGCCTGCTTTCATCAGCTGCTCTGCCCATGCGATGGCGTCATCGATATGCGGGCGGAAATTATCCTGCCCCACCTTTTCGATGAAACCGCTCTTCTCCATGGTATGGCGCGGCTGTTCATTTACATGGGAGAATACCAGCTGGATATTGCTTTCCTTACAGCGATCGTAAAGCTGTTCCATGGCATGCATGGCGGTAGCATCCAACGCCGGAACACCTCGCATACGAATGATGATGACCTTTGTCGTATCCTTGAAGCTGACGCTTGCCAGTCGGTCTGCATCTCCGAAGAACATCGGTCCTGAGATCTCATAGACCAGAACATGCTTCGGAAGGACCTTCAGCTCCGGTCCGTCCGGATCCTCATCCGGATCGTAGTATTTCCAGCCGGAAACCTTGGATTCATCACTCATTCTCTTCATAAAGAGCACCACCGCCATCAGCATACCCACTTCGATGGCCACCACCAGGTCAAATACCACCGTCAGCATGAAGGTCACTACCAGCACCAGGATATCACTCTTCGGCGCCGTCCTGCAAAGATGCACGAAGGTCCTCCACTGACACATATTATAGGCAACCATAAAGAGGATCGCCGCTATGGTGGGCATGGGGATCAGCCCCGCATAAGGCATGAGCAGCACAAGCACCAGCACCAGCACGATGGCGTGGGTAATGCCCGCGACAGGTGTACGCCCGCCGTTCTTTACATTTGCAGCGGTTCTTGCGATGGCTCCGGTTGCAGGGATCCCGCCAAAGAACGCGGAACCGATATTTCCGACGCCCTGGGCGATGAGCTCCATGTTGGAGCGGTGATGGGAATTGATCATTCCGTCCGCCACCACGCAGGAAAGCAATGATTCGATAGCCGCCAGCACCGCTATGGTAAAGGTGTCCGCTGTCATGATCCTGTTCCGGGCATGATCGTTCCGGGCATGATCCGGATACAGAATCGCCTTTTTATCCCGGTCTCATCCTGTGTAAGGTCCATGAACTGCGGTAATGCACAAATCAAATCCCGCAACCTCCGTCAGAAGATCGCGGGATTTGATTACTTTGCTCATGCTATCCTAAAATAATCGAACTGCTACAGATCTTTTCATATCGTGCCGAATACTTTCGTCCGGCTCCTGATTCTTAATAAAATACATGTGTACCGATGATCGTATAATCTCCGATGGCATCCAGATCCGCAACCCAGGTAGCCCGGAAATACAGACATCCGCCGATATTGTTCTTCCCTTCCAGCGCTTCCCTTGCTGCCTGCAGGCAGGAATCGGAGCCGCCGGTCTTAAGTGCCCAGGGGAACGAAGAAAGCTTGCAGCCCGTAAACTGGTACGGAGCATAGATCACGTCTTCCAGAGTGGACCCATAGCGTCCGGAACGAAGACGGTTCAGAACCACATTCGCCACTGCCAGCTGACCCTCATAGGGCTCCACACCGGCTTCACAATAGGTGATGGCTGCCAGCAGATAAAGATCTGCCTTCATAGCCTCTTCCTTTTTCTCTTCTTCCTTTCGGATCTGTTCATCCTTCCAACCTGTCACGGCCAGGATCTCATCCGAGGAAAATGCTGTAAGTCCGGTCTTCTCTACGGATACATAGTCGGAATAAACATATCCGAAGGTTCCGTCTGCCAGCTGTACGTGATACCAGTCTGTCTCATCTCCTGCTTCATCCACGATCATTCTTGTGCCGACAGGTGCGATATAGACCAGATCAGCTTCTGTAGATCCTTCGGTCCGGATACATACATTCTTTCCTGTGGTGGTTCCGATGATTCCGAGGCTCTCTTTCTCACGAAGAGAGGCTTCCTCTCCAAGCACCAGATAAGTGGTTGCCACATAACCCGTCACATCGCCGGATGTGATCTTTGTCCAGGAACCATCTGATTTCAGAGCAGGATCCATATCCTCGATCTCGCCGGTTGCTCCTTTGAAAAGCTTACCGACAACTTCACTGTTCACATCTGCCTCTGCCCGGACATTTACCGCATCCTCCGTGCAAAGGAAACCTCTGTAATTATCGTTTCTGGTACCGGCCAGAAGGCTTACATCCCTTGCCGTCAGATCGACATTCTGCTCTTCTTCGATGAGAGTCCTCAGTTCCTCCATGGAACTGTCTGAAATATCCATGATCATGCTGGGTTCCGCAACCATAAGCCGTGCATCCAGCGAATCTTCCGTCTCTTCCGGTTTCGCACCTTCCACTTCAGCCGCTTCCGTATCCGCCTCAGGCTCCTGCCGGCGATTCTCTACGATCCCGGTCTGAACTGCCGGAGCTGTCCCATCCTGCTTTGCGGAAACAAACAGGCTGATCCCCACCGCACCGATGGCGATCACCGTAAGAAGGATCATGGCGATCAGAGCATTTCTTACGAAATAGCGCCCGGAAAACACATAACGCCTCAGATTCAATTTAACACGATTTTTCCTCAGATCCGATCTTCTGCTCATGATTCCGAACCAAACTCCCCACGCCCTTCAGCAGCGCCTGCCGACCGGCAAAATATTTCATGATTATTGATTCAGGTTACAATAATATTTCCAATTATTGCAAACCAATCCATAATGTTACAATTTTATTACGGTAGTATACTATCACTGCACCTGTCCGGTGTCAATAGAGTGAACGCCAAGGTTTTGAGAAAGAGATGATTTGGTTTTGTTAATAATATACAAAAAGCGGGTGAAAATACCCCTTTTCACCCGCAAGTATTATGTAAATCTACCATATTATGTAAAGCATTCTCGTTTATGTTAACCTGGGGGTCAAACTTATGTCAACTAACCGCACCACAATTATGTAAACCTGAATTGCCGATTTATGTTAACTATTGGTCCTCTAATCCGTTTTCTTTTCATCCGCGTATTCGAAGTAAGAATCAATCCCGTCCGCCAGTCCATCTGCCAGCTGTTTCTGATACTCCGCCGAAGCAAGCTTCGTGTCCTCCTCCGCATTGGACAGGAACCCAAGCTGCACTATGACTGCCGGTTTTTTGGCAAAATTCAGGAAAACCGTCTTATCCGTCTGATAGATTCCCAGCCGGTTTGCACCCGTCGTAACGCAGGCATCCGTCACCAGCATATTTGCCAGATAGAAGCTGTCCTGATAGTCTCCTCCGGTATTCGGATTCGTGGCAGATGCGATCAGACTGAAGATTCCATGAGAATCGCTGTTCGTGGAGGCATGCGCCGACAGCCGGATAATGATCTCCGCGCCGCTACGGTTCCCGTTGGCCACGCGTTCCGCGTTGCTGATGGACACCGTGTCCGTCTCCCGGGACAGAACCACCGTGTAGCCCCTCATTTCCAGTTCTCTCTTCAAAAGCTTCGCTACCGCCAAAGTGATCTCGTATTCAAACTTTCCGGAAGCAGTTCCCACCGATGCCGGTGTCATCTTGGGTTTTCCGTCCTCATCCGGCTCTCCGGGGGCCAGCGCTTCCAATTCCTTGCTGGCATTGATCTGTTTTCCCGGGTCTATGTAGACCACGTGAGAATTTTCCGCCTTTTTCTGTTCGGTCACCCACTCGATCACGGTTTCCTCTACATTTGCGGTTCTCACATAAAGAGTGGTATCGTTCAGGCGGATCCTGGTCCACATCTTCGTAAGTCCTGTCCGGTTCAGATCCACACCGGCATCCAGCCTTCCGTAAACCTCTGAGGTTTCATCCGGCAGACGGTAGATCAGGGTGTCTTTCTTTGTTGTCTTAACGTAATCCTTTTTTGTTTCGAAGCCGGCAGTGATATCCTCCGGCTCCGCCGTCGATACAGTGCTTTTCTTTCCGCAGCCGGTGGGCAGCAGAAGAAACATCGTCAAAAGCGTAAGGCAAAGAAGGAGTCCTGTCTTCCGTGTTCTCTTATTAGATTTCTCTTTGATCGAACCCATTCCTCCTCCTGACATTCCAAGCTTTACTTTTGGTACCTATATCAACAGCATTGCATCTCCAAAGGAGAAAAATCTGTACCGTTCGCGTACCGCAGTTTCGTATGCTTCCAGCACATGCTCCCGGTCATAGAACGCCGAGACCAGCATGATAAGGGTGGACTGGGGCAGGTGGAAATTCGTGATCAGACTGTCCACCACCCGGAACCGATACCCGGGATAGATGAAAATGTCCGTCCACCCGCTGCATGCCCGAAGTGGTATGAAACCACGCTCTTCCTCTGCTTCCGATGCGGCATTTTGAGCCACAAGCTCTGCCACTCCGGAGGGTGCTTCCCCGGTCTCCTCGACCGATGCATCCTTTCCAGCCGCAAGCACATTGGCCACTGTCTCCAGCGTCCGCGTACTGGTAGTTCCTACCGAGATCACTCTTCCGCCCTCTGCTTTGGTCCGGTTGATCATCTCTGCAGCTTCTTCGGACAGCTCATAGTATTCGCTGTGCATGTGATGTTCTTCGATGGTATCCACCTTTACGGGCCGGAAAGTTCCCAGACCAACATGCAGAGTAAGACGCGCGATCCGAATACCCTTCTGCTCCAGCTCCTCCAGAAGCTCCGGTGTGAAATGAAGCCCCGCTGTGGGCGCGGCCGCCGATCCTTCATGGGTGGCATATACCGTCTGATAGCGGTCCTTATCCTGAAGCTTATGGGTGATATACGGCGGCAGAGGCATCTCCCCCAGCCGGTCCAGCAGTTCCTCCCAGATCCCGTCATAGGAAAAACGCACCAGACGATTTCCGTCATCCAGCACCTGTTCTATGGTACCGGTAAGCAGTCCGTCTCCAAATGACACCACTGCTCCCGGACGCAGCTTCTTCCCGGGCCGCACCAGTGTTTCCCACACATTGTTCCCATGATTTCGAAGCAGAAGCACTTCCACCGCTGCTCCGGTGTCCGGTTTCACACCCAGCAGGCGTGCCGGAATCACCTTCGTGTCATTTACCACCAGGCAGTCTCCGGGAGAGAGATAGTCTCCGATATCCCGGAAATGCCGATGTTCTATGGTATTTGTTTTTCTGTCCAGAACCATAAGCCGGGAGTCACTCCGCCGCTCCAGGGGATCCTGGGCGATGAGCTCCTCCGGCAGGTCATAATTAAAATCCGATACGTTCATATGGTCAGTCCACGGAAGCCTTTGTCTTCCGGTCCTTTCATCACTTACGGTCAACTGCCAGGCCACTGACGGGCAACTGACAGTCAGCGGCTTGTACGCCGCACCTTAAGAGCCCCTGCTCTCCTCCTGAATGCGATCTGCAAATCAGGCACGAAGGCTGATGTTCTTCTCCTTCAGGGCTTCAAGGATCTTTTCGATCTTTTCGTTCACTTCCGTATCCGCCAGAGTCCGGTCACCTGCCCTGAACAGCAGACTGTAGGCCAGAGATTTTTTGTCAGCACCCAGCTGCTCGCTCTCATATACATCAAAAAGCGTTACAGACTCCAGAAGTGCGCCGCCGCATTTCCGAAGAATCTTCTCTACATCTCCGGCAAGAACGGATTTATCACATACCAGCGCCAGATCCCGGGTGCTTCCGGGGAACCTTGCCACACCGGTATACTTCACGTCATAGTTTGCCAGCATGGTCACTGTATCCATGTCCAGTACTGCCACATAGACATCACCCTTCATATCATAGTTCTCGACCGCCTCCGGATGAACCTGTCCCAGGTAGCCCACCAGAAGTTTTCCCTTCCGGATCTCAGCCTGGCGTCCCGGATGCAGGAACGGATACCCGGATACCGGTATATATTCCACACCTGCCGCAAAATTCAGCTTCTCAAACAACTCTTCCACTACGCCCTTCAGGGTGAAGAAGTCTCCCTCACCATACATTCCAAGCGTCAGCTGAAGTTTCTCGTCCGGAAGTTCTGTCAGCGGAAGGCTGTGCGGAAGATATACATTTCCGAGCTCATACAGACGGACATTTTTATTTCTCCGGTTGTAATTCGTAGCCAGAGAAGTCAGCATTCCGGAGAGGGGTGTGGTACGCATGATACTGAAATCCTCCCCCAGAGGATTGATGATACGGATAGCCTGACGAAGAGGATGATCCTCCGGCAAAAGCAGCTTGTCAAACACCTTCGGACTCTCGAAGGAATAGGTCATGCCGCCGAAGAAACCATTTGCTTCCGCCACGGTACGCGCCACGGCCTGAATCTGCTGGTTCACCGGAATTCCGCCGATCCCGGCATTCACTGTGGTAAGCGTGGAAGGGATCCTGTCATAGCCGTAGAACCGGGCAACTTCCTCCGCCAGATCCGCCATACAGTGCAGATCCTGACGATAGGTGGGGATCGTCAGCATTTCCGTATCCGGGTTGTGCTTCAGCCCAAGCATATCAAAAATGTGCAGCATCTCATCCACCGGAACATCCAGTCCCAGAAGATGGTTCATCTTCTCCGGAAGGAAGGGCAGTTCCCAGGGAGCTACCGGATCCGGATACACATCCACGGAGCCCTGAAGAACTTCGCCGCAGCCCATTTCCTCGATGAGCTGGCAGGCACGATCGATCGCTTCTTCCGCAAGATTCGGATCCAGACCCTTCTCGAACTTTCCTGCAGCATCCGTCCGAAGACCCAGGCGCCGCTCGGAGAGACGGATATTGGTACCGTCAAAGCAGGCAGCCTCAAAAAGCAGCGTAGTCATGGAATCGGTCACCATGGAATTCTCTCCGCCCATGATGCCGCCGATAGCCACTTCCTTCTCACCGTCGCAGATCATCAGCACATCCTTGTCCAAAGTCCGCTCTACACCGTCCAGTGTCTTAAAGATATCCCCGTCCT
>CAMPAX010000105.1 GCA_946633495.1 uncultured Lachnospiraceae bacterium
TACCACTTCCCTTTATCCTGCAGCCAGCCCGTCTTCATGAATCCGGTTTTGGGATCGAGATAGTACCATTTTCCTTTTTCCTGCAGCCAGCCCGTCTTAGGTGCTCCGTTCTCATCAAGATAGAAGTAGGAATCTCCTTCCCGGACCCAACCGCGTTCAGCGGTATCCGGTACGGAGAAAAGCTCTGCTTTCTCCGCATAAACCGGCTCTTTCCCCGCGAATGCTGCAAGTATCATCGCCGGAAAAAGGAGCATTAATCCAACGCCCTTCCTTATGGCCTTTCCCTTCTTGATTCCATTCTTTATTCCATTCTTGATATCCTTCTTCGTTTTCATATGCATATGGTCCGCTCCCATTTTTCTATTCTTTCAGGATGATCCTGTTATTACTCTTTTGACCAAAGATAACAATATGCCTGAGTTCTGGCCGCAAAACGTTCCTTCTTCAGAAGTTCCCGAACCTCAGCCTTTGTGAACCAACCGGCTTCGATCTCTTCCACATCGGAATCACTTCCGATGATCTCCCCCCGGGCGGTTCCCACCACACATACATTTTTCTCATTTGAGAAACCTACGGCACTGTAGCTCTCACCGATATGATCCGTGATCCTGACAAGCGTAAGACCTGTCTCCTCCCGAAGCTCTCTTTCTGCCGCTTCCTCCGGGTTCTCCCCGGGATCGATAAGTCCTGCCGGAAAATTATATACCCACTCTCCCGGAGCCAGGCGGAATTCACGATTCAGCAGAACCCGCTCTCCATCTTCACTGTGCATGATCAGGACCACTGCATCCGGTCCTCTGTCATGTAATTCGGAGAAATCGCGAATATTCCTGTCCCGGCTGATCATTTCATATACCTTCCTGGTTCCGCTTACCGTTTCATAGGTGAGATTATATCTGGTAATGAAATGTCCTTCTTCTCTTTTTTCTATGTTTTTAAACTTCATAATTTTACTCCCTGCTTTCCTTAGGTCTGATCGATCCGCAGTAATCCTTTTTTCACATTCTCTTTGATGTTGCTGACAAAAATCATCAAAAACTTTCCACATCACGTTCAAATATACTTTACGTCAGTACTCCACGTACTCCTTGCTCCCGTCCGAATAGGTGATCTCATAATATCCGTGGCTTCCGTCGGCACAGTTCGGTACCGCCACCCGGGACACCTCATAACGTCCCTCTTTGGTTCCCACAAGGATCACTTCATTCACCGGTTCCTTCGTCACCGTCTCCCCGATGACTTCCCTGCTTTCTTCCTTTCCGTCCACCAGCTTCACACGGTAAGTCGTCTCTTTCTCTCCCGGAATCCCGACTGTATCCGTCTCCTCCGTTCCTTTTTTGAGAGACCCGTCATCCTTACGAAGGGTATCAAAAGGTATCTCTTCCGTCTGCTTCACTTCCTCGTAAGTCACGCGGCAGATGACGATCCTTGTGCCCTCAGAAACCGCCGTATCCAAAGAAGGAGTTACGGTATCGTCTTTCCCGATGGAGATCCCAAGCTTTGTCAGGATTTCTCCGACGGTTCCGGCTCCCGCATCTACCTGTTCTGTCTTACCGTCATGGGTTACTGTGATCCCGTATGAAGTAGTGATCACGATCTCCATCCCTTCGGTGAGCGGGGCGTCTTCCTTCACGTTCATGGACTGGGCAGAAGAAAGTGTGATTCCCTCTTCTGCAAGCAGATCCTTTACGGTTCCTCCTGCATATTGAGTCTCCTTCTTATCTCCGTCCGTAATGATCGTCACATGATGCATGCGCCGTACATGGATCTCTGCCATATCCTGAATCTCTGCATCCCTTGCGGGCTCCACTATATCTTCGTCAGATACAGTGATTTCCGCTTCCTTCAGTATCTCATCCACCGTCTTCGGAACCGAGACCTCCACCTTCGTATCCACACCACCATCATGGATGGTGATGTCGGCTTTCTTTCCACAAGCCGTAAGCAATGTCAGGAGCAGGAAGGCTCCTGCCGCTACTTTTCCTTTCTTCATTCGACTCTCCTGCATAAGTTTTCTCATGTTTATTCGTATCCTATGATGTTTTTCCCCAGATGATGATCCACACCACGCAAATTACGTCTGCAATATGCCGCCAAAATACTCACGGCTCTTCTTCTATCTCCGGCAGAACCCGGTATGTATCCTCATCCTTCAGTATCACCCGAACCTGAGGATTCTCCGGACATTCCTCCCGATCCATGTATATCATAAACCCGTTCATTCCTGTATGACAGGCTTTTCGGATCGTTTTG
Source organism: uncultured Lachnospiraceae bacterium (assembly GCA_946633495.1). Classification (GTDB taxonomy): domain Bacteria; phylum Bacillota; class Clostridia; order Lachnospirales; family Lachnospiraceae; genus Eubacterium_Q. The sequence goes on from CAMPAX010000105.1 coordinate 2,254, forward strand.
TCCACGTAAAGAAGGATCTCCGTTTCCTCATTCAGAAGATCCTCCGGAACCGTGCCAAAGATCTGCCTCATAGTTGGATCATAGGGGCTGTCCAAAGCGTGAAAACCTATCTTTTTTGGATCCACCTTAATCCCTGTACCCTTCTTTATGATCGCCTCGGCGTCTAAATCGGACGCCCAAATCGGTGCCGGAAGGATCGGAGGATCGGTAATAAAGTCCCGAAGATTTCGTTCCACTTTCTCAATTATGATCAGATCCGGTTTTTGTTCCTTCACCAGCTTCCGCAGACGGTACGGAGCTTCTCTTGTAAAGCACGCTGATCCAAACTGATCGGCTATGTAGGGAAGCAGGGAATTTCCAAAAGAATCCCGGAACATCAGAAGCTTTCCATTCGTTCCGTCTTTCTTTGTACAGATCCACGAGTCCTCTACACTCTTTGTTTCCGTAGTATATGTGTAGGTATGATCGATCCCGTAATGAGTATCCATCTCTTTTTTTCCATAAATCGTATAGAGCATCCGGTTCAGATCTCCGTCCGCATCCCTGGTTCTTATAACAGGAGCATCTGAATAATCATCATAATCCCACTCGTATCCTCTCACTCCGGGAGTATTCGGTGAACTGTCCGAAGACTCCGGATTCGAGGCTTCCTGTTCCCGGATCCTCTTCGTCTCTTCCATCATACAACGATATGCCAGCAAAGCTCCTTTTCCGTTCCAATGAGAATCCCTCATTAAGTAAAGTGTCTCCGCTTCTCCACGGAACATGGATAAAAGATCAGCGTAGGGCAGCCCGATCCCACGGCAGATTTCCGGAAGCGCTTCGATGGTATGGTGCGGATTCACGATCTTCGAATCATAATACGGCATATGATCGCCGTACAGAGTATTTTTATTTGGCGGAACCGTAAGAAGCAGCTCCACCCCCTGTTCCCTCGTCCATTCCCGAAGGATTTCCAGATTATGCTTTAAATTAAATAGTTCCCGTTCTGTCATACAGCCGGTCCCCAGATAATCCGGAAGGGTGGACGCGTAGTACAGCCATCCATCCGTCCCATAGATCACCGATTCCTGTGAGGAGGTACCGAAGACATTTCCGAGGAGGAAGCTGTCCGCCGCTGCCAGTTCATTTCGGAAAGCAAAATGATCGTTAAACCAGGCATCAAACCCGTTGAAAAAGTCCGTATTCAGTGCCCCTTCCTCGGAAATCAGCGACGGAAACTCTGCCGGTCTCCGATTCTCCGCCGTTTGCTTCGTGGGAAAGAATGCCATCCCCGCAAAAGGAAGGATCATGACCAGCAAAGAGAGCCCTATAAAGATGATCTGGATCCGTTTCATACAACGCCTCACTGATTGGGATTTTCATTGTAAACTTATACTTTCCGTTATTTCCCTGATGCTTTCCCTGTCATCCGTTCCGAAGATCGAACCTGAATCGTTATCAGAAACGGAAATAGATAAATGGCATATAAGCTCCGCCGGACAGTCGAAGAAGACACCAGAGCAAAAGAAGGAATGCCGCTGCATAAAGAGGGATCTGAGCCCTTTCTTCTTTAAAGAACCTTTTCCCGATCTTCCCGACCGGTCCTGCCACAAGGATTCCTGCCGCAAGCATCACCAAAAAGAACGGCGTTAAAAGCTGCAGGGTAAAGGACATGGTCCCCGCCCCGAAGTCGAAGCCTCCGAACATCCGACCCAGCATACGGAAAGCCTGCCCCACTGTTTCAGCACGGAAGATCACAAATCCTACGGTCACCACCAGCATGGTATATAGCCAGCCGATCCATCTCGGCAGCTTTCGAAGCCTCGGAACCGCCTCCTCCAGAAAACTGAAGGCTCCATGAAAAAGTCCCCAAAGTACGAATGTCCAATTCGCTCCATGCCAAAGCCCGCAAAGGAAGAATACCAAAAGCTTATTCAGTCCGGTCCGCAGTGCCCCTTTCCTGTTACCTCCCAGCGGGATGTACACATACTCCTTAAACCATGTAGAAAGAGATATGTGCCAGCGGCGCCAGAATTCTCTGACACTCGTGGACGTATAGGGAAGATCAAAGTTCTCCCGAAAATGGAATCCGAACATCCGTCCCATGCCAATGGCCATATCGCTGTATCCGCTGAAATCGAAGTAGATCTGCAGCAGAAATGCAACAGCACCGATCCATGCCGTAAGCAGGTTCACGTGGCTCATCTCTGCCCCGTAAACCGCATCCACGACGCTGCCCATGACATTTGCTATCAGAACTTTCTTAGCCAGGCCGAACAGAAATCTCCGCAGACCTTCCGCCGCTTCGTCCAACTTTACGGTTCGTTCCCGAAGCTCCCCGGCGATATCACGAAACCGCACGATCGGTCCGGCGATGAGCTGCGGAAAAAAAGAAATATAGAGTAAGACCCGAAAAGGACTTTTCTCAGCCTCCACCTCGCCGCGGTACACATCGATCAGGTAGGACATGGCCTGGAAGGTAAAGAAGGAAATACCGATGGGAAGATGGATCTTTGGAACCGGAAGTTCTCCGCCCGTCAGGGCGTTCAGGCTTTCCACAAAAAAACCTGCATACTTAAATACAGCCAGCAGGATCAGGTTAAAGATCACCGCAAGGATCATCACCCGTTTTTTCCGTCTGCCACTCATCAATCGTACGCAGGTATAATTCAGCAGCACGCTGCCAGGAAGGAGCAGGACATAAACCGGCTCCCCGTAGGTATAAAAGGCCAGACTGGCAAGGATCAGCAGTGCATTTCGAACCCGGATCGCCGGGATCAGACTATGCGCCAGAAAAACCAGCGGCAAAAATATGCAAAGAAAAACCAAAGAACTGAACGTCATAGTCGATTCCGCACTGATCTCCGGACGTTTACAGGACCCGGGGCAGATGTCCCCCTAAATCTGCAACCGGTCAAAAACCTTCATCCGTCAGATCTCCGCTCTCCTCCAAAGATACTTTATCATCCGAGTACTCCCCGGGTTTCGGCTTAAACAACATAAAGAGAAAATCTTTATTTCTTGCAACGATCTCCCTGGTTTCCCGTCCTGCGGATCCGCTGTACTCCTCCGTCTCTGCGGCAACACCGGTGGTCTCGATCCCAAATGACATTCCGAGACAGACCGCACGGAACAAATGATACGTCTGGGTCACCACCGTGATCCGCCGGATGCCGAATACATAACAGGCCCGGTACATGCTTTCATAGGTAGAATACCCATGGTGATCCATGTAGATCTCCTCCGAAGGGATCCCCTGTGCCACAAGATATTCCTTCATGGCCTTCACTTCGTTATAGTATTCCTCCGGTGTGTGATCTCCACTGACGATGATCTTCCTGGGTGAGATCCGGTATAGCTCTGCCGTCCGGTCCAGCCGTTCCTTCAGCATGGGACTGGGCATTCCCCCCGGATAATAGCTGCAGCCAAGTACGAGAATACATTCCGGATCCTTCATGGGATCCCCTGTCAGTTCCTGCTTCCACTCTTCGACTGTCCGGATCCCTCGCTTCCCTTTCAGGACCACGTACAGATTGATGGCTGCCGTAGCAAGGACCAAAAAGAGAAGAAGCGCAAGGAAGATCTTCAATGTGATCATGATCCCTCTCTTCGCTCCGCCTCCTTTATCTTTTTTATTATCTTTTCGCTTTTTCCCGTCGTTCGACTTAACCGCCATCGATACTACTCCATCCGCAGGGTCGCTCCACGGACCTATACTATCTATATAATCGCAGGCATATTTCCTGCGACTATTATCATTTGCTGTCCATATATCATTGCCGGTCCAATGTTTCGTTTACTCATCACCACCGGCATCTATGGTCCTGCGGATCTCTTCCATCTCCGCATCCATACGGGCCAGGGTGTCTGCGCAGACCTTCAGCTTTGCCACTACCCCTTCCGGATCCCGGATGGACTTTTTATATTTCAGTTTATGATCCACACTCGCCCAGAAATCCATGGCGATGGTTCTGAACTGCACCTCCACCTTCATGTGTTTCTTGCCCTGCGAGAGAAAGATCGGAATATCGATCAGAAGATGAAGCGACCGATAACCGTTTGTTTTCGGATTTTTGATATAATCCTTTCTGGAAATGAGCAGCACATCATCCTGCTCCACCAGAAGATCCGCCAGATTATATAAGTCTTCCTGGAACGAACAGATGACACGGATTCCTGCGATATCCGTCATCTCCTGCTCCATATCTTCCACCGTCAGGGGGATGCCGCGCCGCAGCATCTTCTCCACGATGCTCTCCGGCTTCTTAAGACGGCTCTCAATACTTTCGAAGGGATTACGGTCGTACTGCAATGAGAATTCCGCGTTCAGCACATTTAATTTCGTCTGGATCTCCATGATCGCGCAGCGGTAATAGGTCATTAAACGTACGAAATCATCGGTTCTGGAAAAATTCTTTGCCATTTCCTCAACCACTTCGGAAGTTACTGTAAGATTTTCCATAATTCACGTCACCTCATCCATATAGTCCGCAGTACAGTATCCGCATCCCGACCTGCAGTACGCTCTTCCCTTTGATCCTCTGTCTATCCTTACATTTTTCGGAACTTACGATTCCGATAATCCTTCGGCGTCTCTCCTGTCACCTTCTTAAATACACTGATAAAATAGCTGTGGGACGAAAAGCCAAGATCCGTGGCGATCTCGATGCTGCTTTTCTCCGTAAAACGAAGCAGGTCCTGCGCTTCCTCAACCTTTTTATCCCTGATATATTCACTGACCGAACGTCCGGTCTCCTTCCGAAAAAGTTTCGAAAGGTAGGTTTCATTAAGGTTTACATAATTTGCAAGATCGTCCATGGATATCTTCTCATGCAGATGCTGACCGATATAGTCCATACATTTGACGATCTGGACGGAATGCACGGGTTTCTGCTGCCTTTTGGCCATAGTTTTTGCGAAACCCTTTATCATTTCCAGCTGGCATTCCCAAACCTGCTCCGGTGTTTGCTGTTTATCCGCACGAAGAATATAGGTATCACTCAGCTTGTAAGCGACATCCTGCTCAAGTCCGTGGCTGATACATACCCGTGTGATCATGGTGGTCATGGCCACAAAATGATACATTGCATTCCGAAGCGGATTCTCTGAAAGAACGCCCCGTTCTTTTGCGTCGGATCTCGGCTTTCCATGCATGTAGCCCTCGATCCGATCCACTTTCCCCTCGGCGATCAGATTGTAAAGCCCCATCTCTCCCTCAAAAGCGGGATGCTTCGTCTCTTCTTCCCTTTCCTGGAAAAGATTCCTGATATACTCTTCGTGGATCTCTGCCATATTTTAACCTCCTGATCTGATTCTCTGCCGTACCCTTCTCTCACGCATGCCCCCACATCCGTGAGAAACTTTTAAATTCCGCCATAAAATTCTTACAAAACACAGTTTTATTATATACCAAATAAACCATTTCCGCTATATTAGTTTTCAGAAAGATAAAGCCCCCTGTTTAAAGAGGATTCCCCTTAATCTTCTTTAATCATAATATTTTAACCTTCACTAACGTAACCGGATGGACATAATGCCCATCCGGTTATCCCTTTTTTACGGCATGAATCGAAAAAAAGGGCAGTTCCCGCCGGGGCCGCCCTGTTTCTCTGATATTTCTGCACGTATCTTTTGCTTCTACAGTACCACCGTAAAGGTGATCATCTCATTCTTATATGCCACACTGATCTTCCCCTTAAACATTTCCGGATCGACACCAGCTCCCGAAGTCCGCCTTCATCTGCCTTTA
>CAMPAX010000106.1 GCA_946633495.1 uncultured Lachnospiraceae bacterium
TCCCACGCCTTACCACTTGGCTACAGCACCGGAAAATATGTGATCCGGATGATACTGAAAGCTATGGGGATCATTCCAAAAGAACATCGCATCAGCCCGTATCTCGCCGGAAACTCCCCGAGTAGGGCTCGAACCTACAACCCCGCGGTTAACAGCCGCGTGCTCTACCATTGAGCTATCGAGGAATGAAGTTATGAATATAACTCGCGGAGATGGAGGGATTTGAACCCTCGCGCCGGTTCCCCGACCTACACCCTTAGCAGGGGCGCCTCTTCAGCCACTTGAGTACATCTCCAGTGCCTGAATCCCTCACCAAGGCTTCGCATGCCACGAAACCAGTGACTTCATCAGATTGTGCGTTTTCAAACGCTTAAACATAATAACAAATACAGCCCGTGATGTCAAGTGTTATCCAAAATTTCACGGTCTCGGTCCGGTAATCGCCGGACCGATTCAGGATATCCGAAACCACAGGGCTACGATATCCCCGCGCGCAGGATCCGCACCCGGTTTCAGTTATTTTTTATGCCGCCTCTTATAGTCTTCCTGGATCGGAGCCAGCATTTCATCTGCCGCAAATGCCGCTTTCATGTAATCGACCGAAGGAGCCTGTCTTGCACATGAAACCATCCTCGACATCATCTGGAAATTCAGAGCTGTTCCCTCTTCGTCACATTCATAACGCACCGCATGATGCCGATCCACGCCGAACCGGTCCGCCACCGCGACTGCATCGATATTTGCACCGAGGAAGATAAACTCCCAATGATATTTTTCCTTCTGCCGCTCTACCATCCGCTTCACGTCATCGTAACTATAGCGGCGGCTTGCATTTTCCATACCGTCCGTGGTAATGATGAACAGCGTCTTCTCCGGCACATCTTCCTCCCTGGCATACCGATGGATCGTTCCGATGTGATGGATGGCACCACCCAATGCATCCAGCAGTGCCGTACAACCACGCACATAGTATTCTTCATCCGTGATCTCTGCAACGTCCGCCAGAGGCTTCCGGTCATGAAGCACCTCTGTCTTGTCATCAAAAAGTACTGTGGAAATGATGGCTTCCCCCTCTTCCTTCTTCTGTTTTGCCAGCATGGAATTGTACCCTCCGATGGTATCCCCTTCCAGCCCTCCCATGGAACCGCTTCGGTCCAGGATAAAAACTATTTCTGTAAGTCCTTTCTTCATATGCATTTTCTCCTTTCTGAATGATGACAGGATATTTTTTCCTCTGTCGATACTCCGCCATAACATTTCCTATTGCTTTCTTCTGGTATCAGTATATCTCTGTACCGGAGGGCCTGGGTCGCCTGACATGCGACATCTGCGGTGCCATCTTTAAGGCCTCGATCACACAAAGTCGAGCCGCATGATCTCGCAAAAAAAGAGCCACCGATTCACACAAGAGGTGTGAACGTGACTCAGTTCTGTACCGGAGCCTCCTCCGATCTGTTATTCATTTACAAAAGCTTCTCACATTACGTTCAAGTGCCGGATCAAAATCACCAGCCGGCTCACCCTACTCTCCAAGCAGCGGCTGGCGGTGGTCGAACAGGGCGAGATTTATGGTATAGGTATCATAGATCCCATGCTCGATAAAGTACTCAATGATAAGATCGAATTTATTGCTCTTGGACAGCGCGAATCCCGCACGGCGGAGCAGATCCTGGGTTTCGTCCAGGTTAAGACGAAGGGCCAGGGCAAATGCCACCGCTGTCATTTTCTTCGGCTGATATTCTTCCTTGCTCCGGATCTTGGAGAAGAGCTTTCGGTCCACATTCGCACGTTTGTAAACCTCCACATCCGTGTAACCCTTCTCATCGATCCACCAAAGCAGCGCTTCCTGCCAGGTATCCGCAATATGCTTCATTCGTTCCTCGAGGGTGTCTTCCGGAGAGGCTTCTTCATCCGCCGCCTCCAACGGCACGTCTTCCGTTACCTTTTCCATGGAATCGCCTGCTGCCGCACCGGGCATGGGCATTTCCATGTGGTAAGACGCGGCGGCATTCATCTTCGCAGCCTCCGTCCGTCTTCCTCTGCCCTCCGACGAACCAAAAACCCCATACTCCTCTTTCTGCCGCGCTTCCACTGTCTTCTCTTCGATAAATTCATCGATCTCATCGAAGACCTTGCCGGACAGAACAAAGGACTCGGAATCGAAAACCACCAGGATGATCTTCATTTCGTGTTCCATCAGAAACTCGCTGAAGACGGAAACCGCCACCTTCAGTGCCTCATCCTTCGGAAATCCGTATACGCCTGTGGAGATCAGCGGAAATGCTACGCTTTCGCACCCCAGCTCCACTGCAACCTCCAGACTGTTCAGATAACACTGCCGGAGCGAATCGATCTCTCCCCGGGATCCATCCTCCCAGACCGGTCCCACGGCATGGATCACATATCTTGCCGGCAGCGCAAATGCCGGCGTCGGAGCCGCCTGCCCGATATTGAGCCGTCCGATCCGGGTGCGCTCCGCCAGAAGGAGCTCTGCACCCGCCGCCTCATAAATGGCCCGATCCATCCCATCCGCATAGATCGGTTCGGGATTGGCCGAGTTTACAATGGCGTCAGCCTTTACTTTCGTTATATCGTTTCTTACGATCCGAAATGCCAAAGGTAGGCACCCCCTTTCGCACGCTTACGCGCGATACTTTCTGCGTTGTTTGTTACGGTACATTTCCGCATCCGACAGCTCAATGGCATCCCGGAAGGACCCCTCCTTCGCCTGCATGGTGGAAGTACCGAAGGATACCGACAGCTTCTGTCCATGGATCTGGAAGATATCCTCCATCTCCTCCAGCATTTTCAGGTATTCCCTCGCCCGCTCATCATCCGTCTTCGGCAAAAAAGCAAGAAACTCGTCCCCGCCCATCCGACAGATCACACTGTTCTCCGGAAGGATACTCTTCATCAGCGTTACGGACATGCGGATATACTCATCGCCCATCATATGCCCGTACTTATCATTGATCAGCTTCAGATGATCGCAGTCCGCGGAAATGATACTGAGCGGGAAGCTGCTCTGATTCAGGGTCTTGGTATATACCTCCATGTACGCACGGTTATAGAGACCGGTCAGTTCGTCAGTGAAAGACATCTTCTCCAGCTTCCGCTTCAGATTCTCCTGCTCCGTCACGTTATTGATCAGTGCAATGATCCCCCGGATCCGTCCGTCCTCGTATTTCAGCGGCTCCTTGATGAGCTGCAGGAATTCCTGTTGGCCGTCTTCATTTTCCTCGATGATATAGGAAGTTCCCATACCGGTCTTCAGGATCCGCATATCGGATTCATACGCCTTCCGGGCATTCTCCTGATCCTTTCGGATCTCCATGTCCGTCTTGCCCCGGATGGTCCAGTCCGGATCATCATAATGCTCCAGATGATGCCAGTACTGGGTACAGAACACATACTTGCCCCTGGCATCCTTCAGATAAATGAGCGATGGAAGCACCTGCAGCATCCTCGCAAATTCATCAAAGGATACGGAGCTTACAAACTGGCTGGCCCGCTGAACCCGGTTCTGAACAACCGCTGCCGGGGAGCCCAAAAGGATGGTATCCACCACCGGATCCGAAAGATATTCCAGATCCTTCACTGCATTCTCCGCATCCGTCAGAACCAGTGCCGGAACGGCGAAGATCACCGTGTTGTTCTCTTTCATATAATCCAGCACCTGCTGCACATCTGCCCGGGTGTTGGGGCGGTCCACGATCACCGCAATGATATCATTTGATTCCTCATCCAGAAGCCGGATCACTTCCTTCGGATCCGTCTCCACCTGTATCTTATAAGTATCCTTTAAAACATCACTGACAAACCGGGCCGCATCGCTCTCCGGCTCAGTGATCACGATCAGTCTTTTCATCCTGTGTTTCCTCCGGTGATCTATGCGAGTTATGGGATTCTTCACCGTACTCCGTACGGTTCAGAATGACATATGTCTGTCATCCTGTAATCCCGATCATGCCTCTCCGTCCACCACCAACGTCGCGGAACCCAATGCCTTCAGCGGGTGTCCGTTCTCATCCTTCACCAAAGTATACCGCACATGGAAAGGTACGCGTCCCACAGTGAGAGGAATTATAGTCTCCAACGACTCCACCCCTTCTTCCAGTTTTTTGTGCCAGTCACGGTACATATCCGCATAATCCGGCGGGAAGATCCCTGCTTCGATGGCCGGTTCCGGATAGTTGCGAACCAGCGGCGGAAGCCCAAGATCCCGCATGCAGCGGAAGCAGGGGCGCATCTCCTTCGTAGCGATGGTGTATTCCCATGCATAAATGTTGGCCTGTTCAAACGCCGCTTTGAAGCGGATCTCGTCCTCGGCCACCTGCTGATCCCTTTTCTTCTCTGCGGTTACATTCTGTACCATGGCGTAAACCAGATACTCATTGCCCGCCTCTCCGATGATCCTGGCGTAGGTCCTGATACAGATATGATCCTCCCCGCAGCAGTCGGAAACCACCGTCCGCCAGGTCTCGGACATCTCCTCATCGCCGCTTTCGATGGCGCGGCGAAGCATATCCTCATATTTCTGATCTTCCTCGGCATCAAAATGATTCCATGTGTCATGACCGATGATGTCATGCTCATTCATGTTCATCCCAAGCTCCTTCACGTATTTCCGGTTCACGCGGAGGATCTTCTTCTGTTTCGTGTCGATGTTGTATGTGAAGATTGCTGCGCCACCCACAAAGTTGTTGAAGATCAGGGTCTCCATGGAGTTCGGATCCCAGAATTTGCCCGCATCCAGCGTCTTCACCAGGTTCATGGCCGGTGTCAGGGGTTCATGATCCAGCTGAACCATTTTCTCCAAAAATTCCTCTTCCGGAAGGGGCCTGTAATAGAGATATCCCTGGATATAATTACAGCCCGTACTCTTCATATAATCCGCCTGCTCCATAGTCTCCACGCCCTCGGCGATGACCGGAGTATTCAGCCATTTGGTCATCTGAACGATGGAGGACAGGATCGTACCTCCGCGTCCGCCGATATCACCGGACAGAAATGCCATGTCCAGTTTGATCACGTCCACATCCAGATCCTTCAGAATGTTCAGCGAGGAATAGCCGCTGCCGAAGTCGTCCATTTCCACAGTGTAACCGTGGTCGTGCAGCTGACGCAGCACGCGGGTGATCATCTCCCGGCCGCCAATGGCCGAGGACTCCGTGATCTCCAGACGCAGATACTGCACGGGGATATCGTACTTCTTACGCAGCCCTTCGATCTCCTCTACATAATTCGTATTATAAATGTCATAGCGGGACATATTCACCGAGATTGGTATGATGGAAATGCCCTGATCCAGACATTTTCGCTGGAATTTGCACACCGTCTCAAAGATATGAAGATCCGCGCGATAGATCAGATTGTTCTTCTCCAGCACGGGAATAAAATCCCCGGGCATCTGAACGCCGTAGATCGGGTGCCTCCAGCGCATCAGCGCTTCCGCCCCCACCATGCGGCCTGTGGAATGATTGATCTGCGGCTGATACACCGCAAAAATATGGCCAAACTGCAGGGCATCTTCAAAACAGCCCATCAGTTCCGCTTCCCCCATCTTTCCCTGAAGATCTTCCATAAGAAACCTCCTCAAAGCCTTACGCTCCCACGGTGCGGTATGCGCCATGCACCCTGGCGCCTTATCTTCTCTCCGACTTGTTACCAACCGATAGATACTTCTATTTTACCATGAAATCCCTCATTTCACCACCGGAAAATGCAAAATGTCTGACAAATTCGCCGTTGAAATCGGAACCGGGGATATGATAACATGATGATAGGGTCAAAAGGTCCGAGCGACGCGCCTATGCGGTCGCTTGAGACCTTAATTGACCCGCCGAACACGAATGGCGTAGTCATTTTTCACAGAAAAATGACGAGAGCCGTGAGTGTTCCCGCAGCACATTGCACACGTAGTGTGCGTGCTGCGGATCATCAGCTGGGGGCAAAATACCTTTTGACCCCAGCATCATAACATATATAGTGGGTCGCTTAGTCCTGCCTCTTCTTACCTCTATCCTGTCTGCCCTCCCAAAGAGAGGCAGAAGGACCTGCGATCCCATTCATTTCACGAAAGGAAAAAAGACCTGACTATGATCAAAAAAGGGAAAATCCGAATGAAAAGAACCCGGCGTCTGACGCTGCTGCTGGCTTTCACACTGCTCCTCGGAGTTCTTTCGATTCCCGGGAACACCTCCGCCTACGGCTGGTACGAAGGCACAGCAACCACCGGAGTCAGCAAATTTAATGATTTTATCAATGATCCGGAGCACCGGGACGGTGTTCCCTGGGACAGCAGTACCCATCCGAAGCTGTCCTCCGGCGGAAGCACCGGATGCGCAGCTTACTGCGTGGATTTTACGAAATACTGCTACGGATATGCCGCCCTTACGAGCAAGGACGTCTACACGGATCCCAACGAGATCCGCGCCGGGGATATCATGTATCTGCATTCTGAATATGCCCACTATGTAGCAATCCTCGCGCGGGACGGGAACTGGTTGTTTACAGCCGAAGGAAGCTGGCCGAACCGGGTCCGTGTCGGCTGGAATTACTTTATCGACGGTGATAATGTTGAAGGCCGGAACCGGGATTTTGTATGTGGGTATCATTTTGAACCCTCCACAAAGGATGGCACCTGGAAGCACAACTCCAAAGGCTGGTGGTACGAATACTGGGAAGGCTGCTATGCCGAAGACACCTGGCTGAAGATCGGCGGCAAATGGTATTATTTCGATGAGGATGACTATATGGTCACCGGCTGGAAGAAGTTCGATACCAAATGGTACTATTTCGGAAGCAGCGGTGCCATGCAGACCGAATGGAAGAAGATCGACGGCAAATGGTACTATCTCGGCAGGAACGGCATCATGGTAAAGGGATGGCGGATGATCGACGGCGAATGGTATTATTTTACCGGCGGCGGAGCCATGGTAAATGGCTGGAAGAAGCTCAGCGGAACCTGGTATTACTTTGCCGGGGGTGCCATGGTCACCGGTTGGAAATGTATCGGCGGAAAATGGTACTACTTCGATCAGGAAGGCTCCATGCAGGAAGGCTGGCTGGAAGAAGGCGGGAAGACCTACTACCTTGACAACGGTGCCATGGTCACCGGAACCCTGCGGATCGACGACGTAGAATATACCTTCCGGAAAGATGGGTCCCTGGATGATGATTTCCATATCGCGGAATGACATCCCGAAACAACATTCCGGAGAGGCCGCTTGCAGCAACATCCCAAAGGGTAGTCCCTGTCCCGATCAGTTGAACCGGATTTCCTTTAACTGAACCTTCCTTTTTCCGTGATACCGGAAGAAGAAGGCATATGTTCCGTCCGAAAGTGAATCAGGACTTATGATACCGGAACAATCCAGCCATTTGTCTGGATCGGCTGCAACCGCAGATCCGGCCGCCTGCGAATCCGAAGATACGGGTACCGCGATGCGTGCGATGGCCGGACCGTCCATGGAGGTGGAGATATCGAAATACCCCTCCTCGGAATCATCTGCTTCCGAAGCTGCCTCTGTCTTTGGCTTCTCGAATTTTTTCAGCTCCTCCGCGCTCCGTTCATCGATCCTGGCCGGTCCGTTGAAGGTCACCAGATTCTCCGGCGTCTCATAGCGTACGGTGATTCCGATCTCGGAAAGATCCTTGCATTCAAAATACTTATATCCGATCAGCGTTCCGTCCTCGATCTCACCGATGAAACGCTCGGTCGTTTCAGCAGTCTTACCGGCAGCTTCTCCACCTGCTTCAGCCGCTCCCTGCATTACCCGATGGGTCACATTCGGAAATGCAATGGGATATACGCTGTTGCAGCCGTGAGGCATCCGCCCGTTGGTCAGATTGCAGCAGATTCCCG
>CAMPAX010000107.1 GCA_946633495.1 uncultured Lachnospiraceae bacterium
GCTTTCAGCTTTTTAGCTGCCGCAAAGAAAGAATCCCAATCCTTCAGCTGATTCTGGATCGTAGCAGGATCATCCGTTCCGAAGACTTCCTTTGCGATCTTCCGATTGTAGAACACAGATCCGGCGGTCGACTGCCAGGTAACCGCCTTCAGCTTGCCGTTACAGGTTCCGTAATCCAGCGCATACTGATAGGAATTGCTCATGGCATCCGCATTGAAGCCAAGCTTTCCCAGATCCATGGTTTTATCGCTCTCCGACCAATACTGCGCCGAACCGATATCTGCCGGGATCAGAGACGGATACTTGGAGCCGTTTTTCATAGCCTTATCGATTTCTTCAAGAGACTGCTCACTTGCAACGCCCAGGCTGACATACTCTACATACTGCTTATACTGCGGATACTTATCCAACACGACCTTCAGCTTATTCCCGAAATCATCATCCCACGAATACGCATAGATCTTCTTTGCACTGGTCCATCCGGAGGTGCTCGGCGCCTTGATCACGCCATCACCCGAAGGCTGCGCCGGTGGATCACTCATTTTTCCGTTCTCATCGAAGTAATACTCCGTTCCGCTGATGGTCTTATATCCGGTCACCATGGATCCGTCCGGATTAAAGAAATACCAGTTGCTACCGAGTGCCTTCCACCCGATCTGCATCGCACCGTTCGTGTTAAAGAAATACCAGTTGCTTCCCATGGCTTTCCAACCGACATACATGGAACCGTCCGTGTTAAAGAGATACCATTTACCGCCGATCTGCTGCCAGCCCTTTTGCATTACGCCGTCTTTATTGAAGTAGTACCACTTTTTCCCGATCTGTTTCCAGCCCACTGTCAGCGCGCCGGTTTTCGTATCGAAATAGTACCACTTTTTATCGATCTGCTTCCAGCCGGTCTGCATGGCACCCGTATTCAACCCGAAGTAATACCATTTCTGTCCGATCTGTTTCCAGCCGGTCACCATATAACCGTACTTGTTGAAATAATACCATTTTCCCTTTTCTTCTACCCACTTACTCTTTGCGCAGGAACCATCCGCATACTCATACCAGTACCCCTTCGCATTATGCTTCCAGGTTCCGCTTGTCGCTGCCAATGCACCGCCACAGTCTGCAATTACAAATGCAGCAGCAAGTATTGGCACAGCAAATAAATTGAGCCTCTTTTTTTTCATGCTAAATCCCCCTTTTTTGTTGGCCGGACGACCGATCCCTCACCGCCGCTCCGGCAATTTGCTCCGATCCACACCTTTTTTCCGGATCTCGCGAACCGAAACGCAGGCCTCTTCCTTCTCCATTTGTCCCCCCCTCTCTCCATATACTGTATGATTGAAAACGCAAAAGAGCAATGCCGGTGATGGCATCGCTCTTTTAAACTGTATATCTGTCAGTGCAACTGGCTATCATACTCTTCCGAGGTTAGATCCTGCAGCTTTGCGGCATCACGTTTCCATGATTGTGCGAATCGTATTCTGTTCTATTTGAATCATAATCCGAAACGGTCAGATAGTCAACAATAAAACACGATTCTTTGTCACTTTTTTATACACATTTCATCCATCGCCACTGTCATTCGGAGGGCGAAGCCCGAAGAATCTTTGCGCGGTCATAGCTACCGCATGGGCTTCCAGCTGGAATTCCCGCGAAAAAAGGTTTCCCTGACACGCGTTTTCTTCAGCTCCTCCGGGGTGCAGTTCAGGATATCCCGGTCAAGGATGACAAAGTCAGCCGATTTTCCCGCCTCTATGCTTCCGGTCTCCCGGTCCAGTCCCAGCTGCCCGGCGCCGTCGATCGTATAGGCCAGCAGGCATTCTTCCCTTCCGATTCCTTCGCTCTGCGGCGGGCAGCAAAGGCCTTCGCAGTCCGCATCGCCTCTGGCGCAGGCGTAGTACATGCCCAGAAAGGGATTTGCGGTATTCTTTTCCAGGCAACTGTCGCTGCCAAAGGTCACCCTGACACTGTTTCTTACCATCGTCCCTATGGGGAACTGCATACGGTACCTTTTTTCTCCAAGACAGTCCCGTGTAAATGCATCCGCCTCGACCCAATGGGGAGTGGTCTGAAAATAGACATCCTGGGCCTCTATGATCTTCCGGATCTCCGCTTCACTGTATAGCTGATTATGGGCAATGGTCTTCGTTCCGGAAATGGGACCCAGCCCCTCAAAAAGCTCCAGAATAACGCCTGCCGCCCTGTCCCCGATGGCATGGATGTGAATATGAAAGCCCTCCGCCGCGGCCAGCTCTGCCATTTTCCGCATTTCCTCCACGCTCAGCATGAGATGTCCCACATTGTCCGGCTCATCCTCATAAGGCTCGTAAAGAAATGCACTATGCTCCTCGATGGTTCCGTCCGATATGAGCTTCAGGGTATTACAGATCAGGTTTTTTCGGGAGAATCTCTCCCGAAGGTTTTTCATTATGGCGAGCGCTTCTTCTGCATGGAGCTGCTCTTCTCCCCGGTAGCAAAAGCTGGTGGAGATCCTGAGTCCCGGATCCGTATCGGCGAACTCCGCCAGTGCCTCAAAAAGCTCATCATCCTCATAATATGCGGACATTGCCTCGAATACGGTGGTATAACCGTAAGACGCGTACTGTCTGCAGGTTTCCTTCAGGATTTCCGCAGGATCCTGTTCATTTCCTTCGATCAGGCTCCTGCACATACTCATTGCCTCGATCTCGATCACAAGTCCGGTGGGCCTTCCTTCCGGATCCCTCTTAAAATAGCTTTTGTCTCCCGGATCCTTTGTGGTCTCATCGATCCCGGCCCACTCCATCGCCTTCCGGTTCAGCAGCAAAGCATGCACGTCATCACTGAAAACGATCACGGGCCGGTCGGGGATCACGCGGTCGATATCCTCCGCGGAAAAATTCCCCTGTGTCAGGCTGATCCCCATCGCAGCAAAGACGCGGTCCTTCGGAAGATCTCTTTCCTTTATCAGGCGAAGAAGCACATCCCCGAGCTCCTCCGGCCTTATACCGGAGGGCAGGTCAACAACTCCCATTGCCGCCTTCTCCAGGGCCGCGAGCATATGGCAATGGGAATCCACCAGTCCGGGAATGACACAGCTTCCCTGAAGATCCACCCGGTTCGGACACCCCTCCGCGATACTGTCATCGCCTACCGCGGAAAAGCGGCCGTCCCGGAGGATAAAGGCCTTAGCTATCGGTGCCTGCCTGTTTGCGGTATAAACTCTGCCATTGAAATATGCTACTTCCTTTCCGTTCCGGCCGGATCTCATTCTGTCTGCCTTACCTCCTGCACCAACCCAAAGAAGAATTTTCTCTGTCGCTCATTCATGATAACGCGCACCGGCTTCAGCTGCGACATGGATGCGCCCCGGAATACCATCATATCCCTGTACAGGATGGAGGTCTCCGGCTGCAGGAAATATACCTCAGGCTTTTCCAGCCAGTTATCGTCGCAGCAGTCCTTATAAACCGGGTTTGCTTCAATAAGATGCCTGTAAATGCTCTCCTTCAGGGCTTTCATATCAAACTCCGTGATCTCCCTCAAGGGCTCGATCAGGAAATCATAGCGGTTTGGCGTTACATCCGTATTCGGATAGACAGAAAAATCCGCAAGATCGATCCCCATCTCTGCGCAGGTATTCTCCACCGCGATCTGAAGAGCCTTCTCCGTTGTCTTTTCCTCCGCCAGATTAATGGTCCGGTTCACGCGGTACATAAACTGCACCTTCGGCGTCTGGTTGTACATACCGGTCACCATTACCGCGTCGCTCATCCGGTAACGCCAGAACCCGCTCAGATTCGTGATGACAAACTCATAGACCTTCCCGACCTCCAGCTTATCCATGGTAACGATCTTCGAGAAATCATCCCCTGCCTCCACCGGCAGGAACTCCAGGAAGGCGGCAGACGGAGCAAGGATGCTGTCAAAATCATCGATCCCCGAGGGAACGGACCAAAGTCCCTCTGACGCCGTCACACCGGAGTAGATATTCTTTACTCCGCCGCCGGTATAATGAGTTTTAATGAGCCGGTCATACACCTCAAAGCCATCGCCGCCCGCGCCGATCAGATACGTGAAATTCGGCCATACCTTTTTGACCCACGGGGTATCCGTACCGTTTCGAAAGGCTTCCCGCAGCTCAGCCGCTCTCTCCGGCATTGGTTCGATCTTTGTGAGCAGACTTCTGCGAACCTCGTCGGACAGATTCACCTCCTCCGAGATGGTTCCTGTCTCAATATCATGGATCAGAAGCTCCAGATTATCCTCAATATAGCGAAGGAACAGCACGATCACGCTGTAGAAGCTCGTGATTATCCCCCGCACATCTCTGTCCATCAACGCAAAGCGGCAATGAATATACTTTGCGTCCGAACCCGGTTCCGGATTCAGCCCTTCCAGAGGGCTGGTATAGATGCTTCGGATCATCGCATCAAAAGCGTCCTTTCCGCCCTTGATATAATCCGCCATTTTTGCAGATGCCTCTCCCACGGTCAGACCGCTCTTCAGGGTTTTGCAGTTCCCGCTGGAAGTGCAGAAGCCGCGTCCCTTCATCCAGTTCTCTTCAACCTCCGCACGAAGGATCCCGTAGTTCAAAAGGTTGTTGTACCTTGCATAAACCTGCGACTGCTTATCCGTCATGGGAACCACCTTCGGAACCCCGATCGTTCCGGATGTTTCATTAAAATGATCATACGTGTATGCAGTCAGTATGTTCTTCTCCCCGTCCATCATCCGTTCCAGATACGGGGCAATATCATCATAGGTGATCACCGGTACCCTCTTCTGGTACTCCTCAATGGAATGGATCTTTGCGAAGCCGTAGCGTTTGCCGTATTCTGTATCCTTGTTATCCTCCAGCAGTTGCATGAGAAGCGCCGTGTTGTTTTCCATCGGATGCTTCGTTTCCTCCTTGAATTCCTCCAGCACCTTAAGCCCCTGTGTGGAATTCTTCTCATACAGTTCAAATGTCATTTTGTTGTTCATCGTAACATGCCCTCCTATCTGAGTAAATAATTCCAAAATGCAACTGCGTCTCCTCCAAACCTATCGGCTTAGTTGCTGTCAATTATACCCTATTCCACTTCGATCTGTCACTAAAAAAGATACTCTTTTTTCGGATAATATGAATTAAAAGTTACTGTTCACGGGTTATGATCCCCACAAAAAAAGTGGGAACAACCACATCGTTGCCCCCACTCATAATCACACTGCTTTTCTTCTTTCGAGTCTTCCTTTTGCCGATCAAAAATCGGTTATTTTGCAAGTTTTGCAAGGATCTCATTGCTTCTTTGTACAAACCGGGTAAGCTCCTCTGCCGTAAGAGGACGGTTTGCCAGTGCCGCAAGATCGTACAGCTGGCAGCAGATCGTATCCGTCAGTTCTCCCTCCGGGTTTTCAAAGATATGCTTTACAAGATGATTGTTGGCATTCAGTACCAGCGTCTCTTCCGTCTTGCCAAGATCTCCCATGCCCATGCCTGCCATGCTGTACATCTTCATCATCTCGGCCATACGGCGGGATTCCTCGGACTGCAGCAGCATACTGGAAATGGACTCATCTTTCAGACTGTCTACCTGCACCTTCAGTTTGTCATTTCCGAGGGCTTTCCGGAAGATTTCCGTCAGCTTGTCCGTATAGGCTTTTGCATCCTCCTCGGACAGCTTCTCTCCCTTCAGGCTCTCATTTACATCCGCATCGATCCGGCGGAACTTCACCTTGTCATCCCTTGCCTCCAGGCTGGTGATGAAGGGGCTGTCGATATTATGCGTCATATAAACCGCATCGATCCCCTGAGATTTGAAAAGCTCGATATACTGTGCCTGAAGCTGTTCATCCGTTACATAGAACACCTGATTCTCATGGGTTTCCTTCGCAGCCTCCAAATACTCGGCCAGGGATACATACTTGCCTTCCAGGTTCTTGAAAATGATATAGTCCTTCATTTTCTCATTGAACTTATCATCCCTCAGGCACCCGAACTTTACAAACGGAGACAGGTCATCCCAGAACTTCTCATAATCCTCCCGGTGGTTCTTGCACATACCTATGAGCTTGTCAGCCACCTTCTTGGTGATATGATCGGATATCTTCTTTACGAATCCATCGTTCTGCAGAGCGGAACGGGATACATTCAGCGGAAGATCCGGACAGTCTATCACGCCCTTCAGTACCAGAAGGAATTCCGGGATCACTTCCTTGATATTGTCTGCCACAAACACCTGATTGTTGTACAGCTTTACCTTGCCTTCCAGCTGATCCACATTTGGATTGATCCGCGGGAAATACAGGATTCCCTTCAGGTTAAAGGGATAATCCATATTCAGATGGATCCAGAACAGGGGCTCCTTGAAATCATAGAATACCTTCTGGAAGAAATCCTTGTATTCTTCATCCGTACAGTCACCCGGCGTCTTCATCCAGAGAGGATGGATATCATTCAGCGGTACCTCTTTCTCCTCATCCTCTTCTGTATCGTCGGTTTCCACGATCTCCTCTTCCGCCGCATCCTCATCACTCTTCGGGGAATCGCCGATCAGATCGTCTTCTTCCTTCTCTGCCGCCTTCTTTTTTGCGGCCTTTTTTGCGGCCTTCTTTGCAGCATCCTTCTTAGCTTTCTTCTGTTCCGGCGCCTCTGCCTTCTCCTTCGCCTTATCTTCGTTGACAAAGTAGATTTCCACCGGCATAAAGGAGCAATACTTACCGATCACTTCCCGGCACTTAAACTCATTGCAGAATTCCAGGCTGTCCTCTGCCATGTACAATGTGATCCGGGTTCCGCGGGAAAGACCGGAAACCTCGGACATGGTATATTCGGTTCCGCCGTCACACTCCCAATGGACGCCGGCAGCACCTTCCTGATAACTCATGGTTTCGATGACGACCTTCTCCGCTACCATGAACGCGCTGTAGAATCCAAGGCCGAAATGTCCGATGATCTGGTCGTTCTGGTCCTTATCCTTATATTTCTCCAGGAAATCCGTCGCTCCCGAAAATGCGATCTGGTTGATGTACTTATTCACTTCCTCGGCGGTCATACCGATTCCGTTATCTTCAAAGGTAAGCGTCTTATCCTTCGGCGATGCATACACCGTCACACGATACTGCTCTCCCTCCGGAATGGAAGCTTCTCCGAGGGATGCAAGCCGTTTCAGTTTTGTGATGGCATCCACACCATTGGAGATCAGCTCACGGATAAAGATATCATGATCCGAGTAAAGCCATTTCTTGATGATGGGGAAAATATTCTCGCTGTTGATGGATAAACTGCCCTTGTTCTGTACCGTATCTGCCATTGATGTACCCTTCTTTCTGTGATTCTATGGAATGCTTCTATTCTATGGAATGCTTCTGTAATTTTTCAGATGCGACAGAGTCACTTCTGACACCTCATATATATTAGTCTTTGGCAGAAGAAAAGTCAAGAAAAAATTAGCACTCACCAAATAAGAGTGCTAACCGAAATAAAAACTCCTCATGGGATCCTGTCCGAAACCGGGTCTTCCCTTATTCTTCTGCCATTTTTCGATATTTCTTCCGTCCCCTGAACCGTAAAATGAAAGATGCCGGATTTGGGGAATCCGGCATCGCATTTTGGTAAAGGATGGTTTTTCTAAATCTTTCTTAACATTTCTGTAATAAATATATCACACTTCTTCGTGAATTTCAACAATTTTTTTCTTAAAAAGTGCACAAAGATTTGTCTGACAGTTTGCGGTTTTTCCATGAAACTAAAGGCATTTTTCACAAAACCCCTTTTT
>CAMPAX010000108.1 GCA_946633495.1 uncultured Lachnospiraceae bacterium
TTTCCGCACGCCGTCCGCCACCGCCGCCCGATCCACTGCCGGACGTACCACCATACCCGGTATCAGCATCATGGCCGTCTTCATTCTCCTGCGCACCGGTATCGCTATCCGTATCCTCTTCGTCCTCTTCCTTCCTGATGGCTCTTCGGCTCTCAGCATCAGCCAGGATCCTCTTCGCTCCTTCCTTCTGCTGCTTTTCTGCCTCCTTCTTCTTGGCTTCCTCAGCCGCCTCTTCCTCCGTCTGCTTCAGAGCATCCGCGTTCTGAGCAAAGACAAAGCGGATCGTGTGGGAAGTTCCCCAGATGATAATACCGAAAATGAGCAGCAGCCACAGATACCAGGTGTACAGGAAAATGATCGGATAAATGATGGAGAACGCGATCGGCGCCACCCATGCCACCGTGATCTTCAGCCAGCTCCAGAAATACCCGACCGAAAGCAGGATCGAATTCTTTGCCGCCTGTTTCATCGTGGTCTGATATCTGGCGATCATGGGGAAGTAAAATGCAAGTGTCAGAGACAGGAACAGAAGCTCCAGATAAAAAACGATGGTATAAAACAGTGAGATTGCTCCGGTCTGAGTGTTCACCAGGATCCACTCCGCAAGAAGGACTGCCACGATCACCAGCATGGCAAGAAAGCTTAAGGTTGCCTGCTTGAAGTTCCTTTTGAACTCCCGGATGTAGCAGCTGAGAATGGTTTCTTCCTCTTCTTCCTGAAGCCGAATGGCGGTTGCATAGGTTGCAGCAAGAGACGCGCCAATGGTAATGACCGGAAGGCAGCCGATCACGAAGCATATATTCAATCCGAACATATTACCAAACGCATCCAGTCCCTTTTTCAGTTTCCATTCTCTCTGCCGGCCGGAACCGCGCTCGTTGTCTGCCATGTGATAAAAATCCTTTCTGTTCTTTTGATCCCGGATCTATGATGACGGATCCCGGGATCAAAAGAATACCTTTAAAAGAGCAGAGACCGGAGGTCTCTGCTCTGATATGCTTCATTGTATCAAAATCCCCGTTGCAACGCAAGCATAGGATTTCTGATTTTTTTAGCAGAATCGGATCTTATTCCTTAACACCACCAAGTGCAACACCTGCGATGATGTACTTGGAAAGGAAGAAGTACATAACCAGGATCGGGATAACTGTGGTAAGAAGTCCACAGTAGATCAGACCCCAGTCACGGTCCTTATCATTTGCCTTCAAAGATGAAACGTACATCGGCATGGTCTGCTTCTGACGCTCTGTTGCAAGGATAATAGACGGTGTATACAGGTTGTTCCAAGTTCCTACGAAACCGAAGATTGCCTGTGTAGCCATAGCCGGCTTCAGAAGCGGAAGAACGATTCTGTTAAATGTAGCGAACTCGGATGATCCGTCGATTCGTGCTGCTTCTACAATTTCTACAGAAAGGCCTGTCTCCATATACTGCTTCATGAAGTATACGGTGGTCGGACCCGCAATGGCCGGGATAATGAGCGGCCAGAATGTTCCGTAAAGGCCAAAGGTCTGGCAAACATGTACGAAACCTACTACGGATACCTGTGTCGGGATCATCATGATCGCATAAATGAATGCCCAGACAAATTTCTTGCCCTTGAAATTGTAAACCGTAACAGCATATGCTGTCAGAGAGCCGAAATAAACCTGCAGGATCGTAGCCGGTACAGTTACGATCATAGAGTTCAGCATAGCCTGAAGAACGTTAACACCACTGGTCTTTGCTCCGGAATTCAGCAGGTTCTTGAAGTTCGTGAAGAACTCCCCACCCGGCAGAATCTTCAGTCCGCTGGTGATATCAGCAGACTTCAATGTGGAGTTTACGATCAGAATATAAAACGGAAAGATTGAAATGAAGCAGAGAAGGATGCAGACGATATAACGTCCCACCTTCCTGTGATTTAAGCCTTTAACTTCCTGATCCATATCGTCACCTACCTTCCGTCCTTAGATTTTTCCTGCGTCAGCTTGTAGAAGACAAGGCTGACTGCCATAGTTACAAAGAACAGCACGATAGAGTACGCAGCCGCACGACCCATGTTCTGGGAAGGACCTGCTGTCGTGTACTTCTTGATCAGCATCATGACTGTCGTAGTGGAGTCGATCGTTGTTCCGCCGCCCAGTTTTACAATCGGGCCACCGTCGTTGAACAGCTGCGGAATATCGTACATCTGAAGACCACCGATAGCAGAAGTTACAAGAGTGTACTGCAGGATCGGTTTCAGAAGCGGCAGAGTGATCTTAAAGAACTGCTGCTTCGAATTCGCACCATCCACCATGGCCGCCTCGTACAGAGACGGGTTGATACCAAGGATACCTGCGGTGAGGATGATCATGGTATTGCCATACCACATCCAGAACTGGATAAAAGCGATAATGATCAGCGAAGCCCAGCCGGAACGAAGAATTCCGACATCCGTCGCCATGCCCCAACTTCGCAGCAACATTGTCAGAGGACCATTTACCTCGAAAAGGCTGTAGAAAAGGACAGCGATGGTAGCTGCGGTAATGATATTCGGCATATACATGATAACCTTGTACATACCGGTTCCCTTCAGATGATAGCGTACATCTGTGAACCATGCTGCAAGAAGAAGTGCAAGCAGGATCTGGGGAATGAAGTTCAGGATCCAGAGGACAGCTGTGATCGCCAGTGCCTTCCAGATCTCGGAATCTCCGGCCTTGCCGAATACATAGTTGGAGAAGTTGCCGAAGCCCTTCTCTTCGATCATATTACGACCATTCTTTGCAGTATAAACCAGGGAATTATAGAAGGTGTAAAGCAGCGGATACAATTGAAAGATGAAGAATACAATGAAAAACGGAATTATGAAAAGTACCCCATATTTTCCATGTTCTACAGTTTTTTGCTTTTTCAATTGGTAACCTCCTCCCTTATTTTTTTCTTTTCTCTAAAACACACGCACCAGCACATCTGTGCTGATGCGTGCGATAGTCTACCACTTATTCAATGATAAACAAAGTATTCAGCTTACTCAGCTGCCGGGATACCAAGCTCTGTATTGGACTTATCCTTTACATACTGCAGGGCCTCGTCAACGCTCTTGTAAGTACCAGCGATATAACCGTTAGCTGCATCAGAGATGAATGCTTCGTAGTTCTTATCCTGATATGTTACAGCGCCCTGCTGAATTCCCTTAGCTGCGTCTGCCCATGTACCATAGGGGTTCTGTCCGCCAAGGAATGCAACACCGTTGTTATCAGCTGCGATCTCGCCGCCGTTAACCAGTCTGTCGTTAGCTGCTGCAGAAGAAACTGCATCACCAGTCTTGTTTGTGATCTGAACCATAACGTCAGCATCGCAAGCTAATTCATACAGAAGGAATGCGCAAAGCTCTTTGTTCGGAGTATCCTTACCTACAGATACATAGGTACCGCCCCAGTAGTAAGCCTGAGGACCAACGCAAGCGCCCCAGGAACCATTGGTAGCACCGTTACCCTGGAATACGCCGATCATCCACGGGCAAGCGAAGTAGCAGAATACATCTCCGCCATCAGCCATGGAACCAGCCCATCCGCCGTCCCACATCTCAGTCATGTTGGTGTAACCACCGTCAGCCAGCTTCTTAGCTGTCTCGATGTACTGAGTAATGGTTGCATCCGGCTTGAAGGTCTCTTTACCGTCAGCACCAACCTCTACCCACTGATCTGTGTGAGCGTTGATGATTGCATAGTAAACATCCTTCGGACCAGATACGATCTTGTATCCCTTAGCCTTCAGCTCTTCAGCTGCTGCGAAGAAGGAATCCCAATCCTTGATCTTGTTCTGGATCTCAGCCGGATCATCTGTTCCCCATACATCCTTAGCGATTGCACGGTTGTAGAATACAGAACCAGCTGTGGACTGCCATGTAACTGCCTTCAGCTCGCCGTTGAAGTTAGCATAGTCCTTTGCATACTGATATGTATCAGCAAGCATGTCATCTGTAATACCAATTGTGTGCAGGTCCAGAGTCTTGGAATCATCCTCTGTCCAGTACTTTGCAGACCCGATATCAGCCGGGATGAGAGACGGATACTTCTCAGATGTGAAAGCAGCGTCAATAGACTCAAGAGACTGCTCGGAAGCGATACCAAGGTTTACATACTCATAGTAATCCTTCAGCTCCGGATGGTTCTCAAGAACTACATCCATCTTCTTGCCGAAGTCATCATCCCAGGAGTAAGCATAGATCTTCTTGGATGCATCCCAGCCATCCATGTTCAGCTCCATCTTTCCATCAACGGACTTGATTGTGTTGCCAGCCGGAGCGTCAGTTGACGGAGTTTCTGTTGCCGGAGCCTCTGTTGACTGTGCCTCTGTTTTCGGAGCATCTGTTGCCGGTGCTGCGGTGTCTGTTGCGCCTGTTGTGCTTGTGCTATCGCTACCACATGCTACCATGGAAAGACCCATAGCAAGTGTCATAGAAAGCGCAAGTGCCTTTTTGAACTTCTTCACAAAAAAACCCTCCTTTAATTGTGGTTTTGGCTTCCTTCTCTTCCGTCTTTCGAAACCTGCCGCACTTCTTCCGTCCATCATCAAGTACCCGAGATACTTAACTCCGTCCTTCAAAAATGAAGCCGGATCCGTCCGACATCCGTTCCGGATGCCACCCCGTGCTGCCCGAAATCCTTATAAACGGGCACACGAACAAAAATGTATTTATCGCGGTTTCCCGCGACATATTTGCATTATAGGACATAATAAACAATAATGCAACTATTTTTTTGATTTTTTCCGTTTTTTATGTACAGATTTGACAAAAGTATTACAAATTAAACTCGGAATTGTTGCATTTAACAGTTTTTTCGGTTTTTCGGGCCTTTTTCCTGCATTTTTTTTGTGCATGATTTCAAAATCTGTGATAGAATGAGTTCCGTGCCCGAAATCGCGGACGATTTCTACCTTAAAAATTGCATTTCAGGAGCAAAATCACATGTCTTCAGATAAAAAATCCACAAATGAGACCCCTTCAGACGAAAAAGTCATCCCCACCACCGTAAAGACCATCGCCGGTCAGATCGTGGAGGTAAAACCGAAGGAACCCGAAGAGAAGGAAGCCTTTCGGGAGGACAACCTGGAAATGAGCCAGATGACCTTCCGTCAGCGCTGGGCCATCCGGAAGCAGCGGATCAAAAATGAAATGGAGGGAATGGCCCGGATCCAGAAGGTGGAATACCTTCTCTCTTATTTCAAATGGCCTCTTATCTTTGTAGTCGGAGGAATTCTGATCTTTATCCTTTTCTGGGTCGGGATCCGGAACGCCTCCAAACCGGTGATCCTTTCCGCCGCCTACATCAATCTGTCGGAGGGCGTATATCCCACCGAAGAGATTTATGCGGACTATGACAATTACACCTCTCCCGACGGCCTGATCACAAAGAACATGGGGAGCTACAAAATGGATACGGCCGTGCATTTTGATCTGGAAACCTATGAGAAGCAGTACAATAATGATTCCAATGACTACTCTCTCACCCAGTTTCCGATCCTCTGCACTTCCAATTTCTTTGATGTGGTGATCACGGACAGGAAAGGTCTGGAGTTCTGCAGCGCCAGCAACCTGATCGTGGATCCCGAGACCGTAATCTCTTCCAATACTGTTCTGGCACTCCGAAGCCGGCAGGCCAATGCGAAGGATGCCCAGGGAATCGAGTATTTTTACGGCTACGATATCACGGATACCGCCTTTGCAAAGCAGCTCGGATATCCGGACAAGGTCTATCTGGCATTCCCCGGTCAGAGTGAGGATAATAAACAGCATGCGGAACGATTCCTGATCTACCTTTTCAGTCAGGAACCTTAAATTCAAAAACGCGGGTACGGCCCGCGTTTTTTTGTCCCGGTCAGTCATCCGTCCGGTCCATATTCATGATCATACGCTTTCTGGCAAGTTCATCACTGGCCAGATATTCATCGTAGGTGGTCTGCTTATCGATCATGCCGGTTGCGGTAAGCTCGATGATACGGTTGGCCGTGGTCTGAATGAACTGATGGTCCTGGCACGCGAAAAGCACCACGCCCGGGAACTTGATCAGTGCATTGTTGAGAGAGGTAATGGACTCCATGTCCAGATGGTTGGTGGGCTCGTCCAGGATCAGGCAGTTGGTGCCCATGATCATCAGCTTTGAGAAAAGGCATCGTACCTTCTCCCCTCCGGACAGCACCCGGAGCTTCTTCACGCCGTCATCTCCCGCAAAAAGCATACGGCCCAGAAAGCCGCGGACATAAGTCGCATCCTTCTCATCCGAGAACTGGGTCAGCCAGTCCACGATGATGAGATCGTTATCGAATTCCTTCGTATTATCCTTCGGGAAATACCCCTGTGATGTGGTAACGCCCCATTTATAGGATCCTTCATCCGGTTCTTCCTCACCCGCCAGGATCTTGAAGAGCATGGTGGTCGCCAGAACATTGGGTCCGACGAATGCGATCTTATCTTCCCGTCCCACGGTGAAGCTGATATTATCCAGAAGCTTTACACCGTCCACGGTCTTGGAGATATTATGCACCTCAAGGACCTCATTTCCGATGTCACGCTTCGGCCGAAAATCGATGTAGGGATATTTGCGGCTTGAGGGACGGATCTCTTCCAGCTGGATCTTCTCCAGAGCCTTCTTTCTGGAGGTAGCCTGCTTGGACTTGGATGCATTCGCGGAGAACCGGGCGATGAATTCCTTCAGCTCCTTGATCTGCTCTTCCTTCTTCTTATTTGCTTCCTTCATCTGACGGATCATCAGCTGACTGGACTCATACCAGAAATCATAGTTTCCGGCATAGATCTGGATCTTGCCGTAGTCCAGATCCGCGATATGGGTGCAGACGCGGTTCAGGAAATACCGGTCATGGCTGACCACGATCACCGTATTCTCAAAATCGATCAGAAAGTCTTCCAGCCATGCGATGGCGTCCAGATCCAGGTGGTTGGTGGGCTCGTCGAGAAGCAGATTGTCCGGGTTGCCGAACAGAGCCTGCGCCAGGAGCACCTTCACCTTCAGATTATCATCCAGCCCGGCCATGGGTGCGTAGTGAAATTCCGTATCCACTCCCAGTCCGTTCAGAAGGTTCGCCGCATCACTCTCAGCGTTCCAGCCATCCATTTCCGCGAATTCACCTTCCAGCTCGGAGGCACGGATTCCGTCCTCCTCGGAGAAATCTTCCTTCAGATAAATGGCATCCTTCTCTTTCATAACCTCATAGAGTCGCTTATTCCCCATGATCACGGTATCCATGACATTATATTCATCATATTTGAAGTGGTCCTGCTCCAGAATGGACAATCTCTCTCCCGGATCCATGGTGATATCGCCGGTGGTAGTTTCCAGCTGTCCGGACAGGATCCGGAGAAATGTGGATTTACCCGCTCCGTTGGCTCCTATCAGTCCGTAGCAGTTTCCCGGTGTAAAAGTGATATTCACATCTTCAAACAGAGCTTTCTTTCCAAACCTGAGTGATACATTGTTTGCACTGATCATTGAATTTTCTTCCTCTTAGTCTTTCCGTAATATTATTTTGTATTCCCCTGCCCCCGGTGCTTCGAAAGCGTTCTGCCGGCCGCGCTCCCTCGGGGCACGGCTTTTCCTGCGGGAATTTTCCGAACAGAACCTTTCGTTCCGGTCCGGATCCCCTTTTGAACCCCGGCTTTTTTTGCCACGGTTTTCCTGACAGAGTTCTTTTTCGCTGCCACCTTTTTGGCCTTCTCCAGCTTTTTCTCCGCCTT
>CAMPAX010000109.1 GCA_946633495.1 uncultured Lachnospiraceae bacterium
TCCCGTAAGGATCATCTGCGAGGGGTTGGATACTTCCTCCAGCCCGGTTTCCGTCATATTGAAAACGCCGATCTCGTTCGTGGACCCAAAACGGTTCTTTACGGCACGAAGCATCCGGAAACCGGAATTGTCATCGCCCTCAAAATAAAGGACACAGTCCACCATATGTTCCAGAGTTCTTGGTCCGGCAACGGTTCCCTCTTTCGTCACATGTCCCACGATGAATACCGCGACATTCAGACGTTTTGCGATCTGCATCAGGCGGCTGGTAACCTCCCGGACCTGGGTCACACTGCCGGGAACATTATCCAGATCCGGAACAAACATGGTCTGGATGGAGTCGATCACCACAACATCCGGGCTGTTTTTCTCGATGGCCTGCTCCGCATTGGACAGGTCCCCGTCCGAAAGAAGCAGGATCTTCTCATCATAGGCTCCTAAACGAACGCCCCGCATTTTGATCTGAGAGAGAGATTCCTCCCCGGATACATACAGGACCTTCTCATCATCCGCCACTAAACATTTGCACATTTCCAGAAGCAATGTGGACTTTCCGATCCCGGGATCACCTCCCACCAGCACCAGGGAACCGCGGACGATCCCGCCCCCCAATACCCGGTCCAGTTCCCCGATATTGGTGAACATCCGGCTTTCCTGAGCCGACGTCACCTCCGTGATGCTCACCGCCTGGGGCTTATCACCCGTCGGGACGGTGTTGCTCCTTTTTTTCACGGTGATCTTTTCTTCTGCAAATGTATTCCATTGCCGGCAGCCCGGACATTGTCCCATCCATTTTGCAGACTCATATCCACATTCCCTGCAGAAAAAAACCTGTTTTTCTTTCAAGCTCGTAAAACTCCTGTCTTTCTATCATACTCCGCGCTGACGCGCTTCGTTTGGCGCTGACGCGCTGCATTATACTTCTGTGCCACATTCCGGGCAGAAGCGTCCTGCCACCGGTGCTCCGCACTGCGGGCAGAATCTTGTCCTGGCACGGATCACTCTTCTTCGTTCGGAGAGCTGCTTATCCTTCGGCCAGGAAACAGTGTACTCCATCACAAGCTCCACGGTCTGATCCTGCTCTGCCTTGATCTCCCATTTCACTTCGCCGCTGTCCTTATCCGTGATCCCATCGGAAAGCTGAAGCACTTCCACTTCGATCGCCTTATCCGTGGACACCGGGATCTGGTCCTTCACTATGGCACTGACCGGCTCAGAAGAGGAATTTACGATGCGGATCTCCGTCCGGCAGAGCTGTTTTTTACTGCTCTTCAGGAATCCCTCCTGAGTCTTCTTCGGTGCCTCGGTACGAACCACGGTAAGACGCTCATCCTGTCCCAGCGAAAGGATCAGAAGATCCGTATCGGCATTTGCATCCACATAGACCTCACCGGCGTAGGTATCACGAAGATACACCGCTGCATCTGCCGGAGGAAGCGGCCATTCGGAGGAAGCGATCTCTGCCGTAAGATAGCACTTGTTATCCACTGACGGTACAGACAATACATGGTAGGAAGCCTTCACGGTAAAAAACTGCAGATCGACTATATTTCCGTCGGTATCATTCAGAATGTCCCTCAGATTCGGCAGCTGGAAAGCTGTCATGGTTTCTTCCTGAGAAACATCTGCGGTATCCATCTTCAGCGCAGCCATGTTCATCAGCATCTGCGGAGCTTCTGCTCCCATGGCCGCATCCTCACAGCATACGTCCTCCATCGCCATGGCACCCGCCGCTTTCATACGCGAACTCCGCTTCGGCGGTTCATAGGTGCGAAGACTCAGCTCCCTGCTTATCAGCACCGGAAGATCGTTGGATATAGATGGATTCCCGGTGTACAGTGTCACCTTCACCTGAAGCCATTCTTCCCCGGAGGACTGCATGATCTGTCCTTTCATGCTGACTTCCAGCGGACTCTTGTCATCCCTGTACTGGATCTCATACTTCGGCGTCCAGAAGGCCTGCAGCTCCTGATACTGCAGAATAAAAGGTACTTTCATGTCTTCTTCCGCATTCAGTTCCGCCATGATGAGCGGCTTCTTCTCCTCTGCCTCAGCCTCCGCGAATTCCTTCTCAAGCGCAGTCTTACGTTCCCTTAATTCATCCAGCTGACGATGAAGCGCCAAAAGCTGTTCCGGCAGAGATGCCATCGCCTTTTCCTGTTCCTCTATGGAAATGTTATTCCGCCCGGAGAAGTCTCCGTTCTTTTTTCTCAGCTCCAGCATCAGTTCACAGGTTTCGACCTGATAATCCAGCTCATCGATCTTCTTCCGGATCAGCTCCGACTCCTTCTTCTCCACTTCTTTCATGGCATCCGAATCCACGACCTGGATATTGATGGCACGGATTTTCTCCGGAAATTTCAGTTTGAAGCTTCCGGTATCTGCACTGTCCGTCATTCCCGCAACATAGAGGATATTCCGGCCAGCCACAAGTTCCGCCTCTCCGATGCGTGAGACTATCGCGCTGCTCCGGTATACCTGTACTTCCTTCACCTTTGTTTTTGCTAACATGGATATCCCCCCTGATCCCTTCCTGTAATCCCGATCCCTTTGCCGGACCTTTTAGCGTTTAAGAACCACCCCCATATACAACACAGGGGACAGACCAACAGCGGCATCTCTGCCACAGAAGTCTGTCCCCTCCGACGTGCATAGGCTACGCTATTCTTCCACCTTATCGATCTCCACGAAGATCTCGCCATTCTTCTCTTCCAACGATGCGGATATGATCAGCTTCCCGCCGAGATTGGTCTTCACAGCGCCTGTTTCCGCACCATCCACCTTCACCTGATACTCCTGTTCCGGTTCCAGTTCCAAAGTCACCTGAGCATCCTTGTTGCCTGCAACCGTGAACTCCACATGATCTGCCGTAGCGCTGAAACCGTGTACGGCCGTTCCGGGTACCGACTCATATATAAATGATCCGTTCTTTTCCAGCTTTGTGATCTCATCATACGTCTTGATCTTATAGCTGTCACCCTTATACATGAACCCGTCTTTCTTGGTCTTTTCAGCCAGTTCATAGTTTCCGAAGCTGAGGGTTCCGTTCTCTTCCTCGCGGATCAGTTCATCGATTACTGCCATCTTTTGTATCCTCCTAATTAAAGATGCACTATTTGCTGATATCCGTATGCTCTGATCCCGGTCCGGGCCTGACAACCATGCCGTCCGATTTCCCACACGGATACACTTTCATTATAGCCGATTCACGGTATTTTTTCCACCGTATTTCTTTTATTTTTTTCGTTCTTTAAATACAACTTTTCCCTGTTTCACACCTACGGAAACCTTACTGTTCCGCGGGATCCTTCCCTGCAGGACCTCCTCTGAAAGCGGGTCCTCCACCCAGGTCTGAATCGCCCGCCGAAGAGGACGCGCCCCGTATTTTTTATCATACCCTTTTTCGAAAATGAACTTCCGAAGATTCTCTCCGTAAGTCAGCTTCAGTCCAAGGCTTTCCTCCGCGCGTTTTGCAAGATCCTTCAGCATCAGATTGGCGATCTCACGTACATTTTCTTCACTGAGCATATGGAAGACGATGATCTCATCTACACGGTTCAAAAACTCCGGTCGGAACATCTGCTTCACTTCTTCCATCACGTGTTCCTTCATCTCGTTATGATCCCGCTCCGAAGAATCCTCCGCCGTCACAAAGCCCAGGGTCTTCGGGTCCACGATCCTCTGCGCACCGGCATTGGATGTCATGATGATGATGGTATTCTTAAAGTTGATCACCCTGCCCTGCGCATCCGTGATCCGTCCGTCATCCAACACCTGAAGCAGGATATTGAACACATCCGGATGTGCCTTTTCGATCTCATCGAAAAGCAGAACAGAGTAAGGCTTCTTCCGTACCTGTTCGGAAAGCTGACCGCCTTCGTCATAGCCGACATACCCCGGGGGAGAACCGATCATCTTGGATACACTGTGTTTCTCCATATATTCCGACATATCCACCCGGATGATACTGTTCTCATCTCCGAAAAGCGCTTCCGCAAGTGCCTTTGAAAGTTCCGTCTTTCCGACACCCGTCGGTCCCAGGAAGAAAAATGTACCTATGGGGCGTTTCGGATCCTTCAGTCCCACCCTGCCTCGCCGGATGGAACGGGCAACCGCCGTAACCGCTTCCTCCTGGCCGATCACCCGCTGGTGAAGGACCTTTTCCAAAGAAAGGAGTCTTAGCTGCTCCGACTGAGTCAGTTTCGCAACCGGGATCTTTGTCCATAGTGCCACCACCTCTGCCACATCCGCTTCGGTGATCTCCGGCTCCTTATGTTCCTCGGTTTTTTCCTTCTCCCTGTCGATCTGCCGGAGGCGTTCCTTCTCTTTCTCTACTTCTGCCTGAATACGCTTCGCTTCCTGAAAATCCCCCTGTACCAGAGCCGTTTCCAGCTCCCGGTTCAGCCGGCGGAAGCTCTTCTCGTTTTTGATATGACTGACGGTTCCGGAACTCTCGGAGAGTCTCTTCTTCGCCGCTGCCTCGTCCAGAAGATCGATGGCCTTGTCCGGAAGATAACGGTCATTGATGTATCGTACCGACAGACGTACCGCTGCCTCCATGGCTTCCTTCGGTATGTTCACACGGTGATGCGCCTCATACCCGGGCGCGATCCCCTCCAGAATCTCAAGCGTTTCTTCTTCCGTAGGCTCCTCCACATACACCGGCTGGAACCGACGTGCCAGGGCCGCATCCTTCTCGATGTATTTCCGATACTCAACCCTTGTTGTGGCTCCGATCACCTGAATCTGCCCACGCGAAAGAGCCGGCTTCAGGATATTGGAAGCATCCATGGCTCCTTCTGCCCCGCCGGCACCGATGATGGTATGTAACTCGTCGATAAAAAGGATCACATTTCCTGCTTCGATCACTTCCTGGATCGTTCGTTTAATGCGTTCCTCAAACTCGCCCCGGTACTTGGAACCTGCCACCATACTGGTAAGATCCAGGGATACGATCCGCTTGTCCCGAAGCGACTGCGGCACATTTCCTTCATGCAGAAGCTGGGTGATCCCCTCCACGATGGCTGTCTTTCCGACTCCGGCTTCTCCCACCAGACAGGCGTTATTCTTCATACGGCGGCTGAGCACTTGCAGCACCCGCTGCATCTCGTCCTCTCTGCCGATGACGGGATCCATATCCCCTCTCTCCGCCTCCGCTGTCATATCCCTGCTGAACTGATCCAAAGTAGGGGTCGCCGAACGTGCTTTCAGTTTCCCGGAAGCGAACGCCTGATACCCTTTCTCGGCATCCTTCTCACGAAGGCCCTCTGCCACAAGGATATCCACATAGATCCTTTTCCGGTTGATCTTCATCATATCCAACATCTGCGAAGCGGTGGTTTCCCTGTGAGACAGGATCGAAAGCAGGATATGTTCCGTCCCGATCTCACGTACGCCGAAGCGTCGGGCTTCCTCACCGGCTTCCCGCAGAATATCACGCGTTTTTTCCGTCATGCCGCCGCCATCGGAATGCCCTTCCAATTCCAGGGCAAGATGCTTTGCATCCTCAAGCATGGCCGAGAACTTGTCCGGCGTTACGCCGTTCTTTTTCAGGATCTTTTCCGCAACCCCTTTATGTACGGCGATCAGGCCGAACAGAAGGTGCTGTGAACCGACAAATCCACTGTTCATCTGCTTTGCGATCCGTTCAGCTTCCTGAAGGACCTGCAAGGCGGCTGCTGAATACTTCTCTCTCATACTTCGTCGATGGCCTTTCCGATATCATGCCTCATATATTTGTTGTCAAATTCGATCCACTCCGTTGCCCGGTAGGCATTTGCACGTGCTTCCGTAAGGGTCTTTCCAAGCGCGGTCACACCCAGAACGCGTCCGCCGTTCGTCACGACCTTGCCGTCTTTCAGCTTGCTTCCGGAATGAAATGCATAGTACCCGTCTTCCGTCTTAAAGCGGTCCAGTCCCCTGATCTCAAATCCTTTTTCGTAATGCACCGGATATCCGTCAGATGCGAGCATGACACAGACAGCCGCATTGTCTTCAAACTGCAGATCGATCTGATCCAGAGTTCCGTTCACACATGCTTCCATCACCGTCAGCATATCATTCTTCATCCTGGGGATCACTACCTGCGCCTCCGGATCACCGAACCGGGCGTTGAATTCCAGAACCTTGGGTCCGTCCTGCGTCAGCATCAGGCCGCAGAAAAGAACGCCCCTGAACTCACGCCCCTCCGCACGCATGGCATCGATGGTCTTCTGATACACATGCTCCCGGCAGAACCTGTCCACTTCCTCCGTATAGAACGGACTGGGTGAAAATGTACCCATGCCTCCCGTATTGAGTCCGGTATCTCCGTCTCCCGCACGTTTGTGATCCTGTGCGGAGGTCATGGGAAGAATGGTCTTCCCATCTGAGAAGCAAAGGACGGACACCTCGCGTCCGGTCATAAATTCCTCGATGACGATCTTATCTCCCGCACTTCCGAACTGTTTATCCACCATGAGAGTCTTTACGCCTTCTATGGCTTCTTCCCTTGTCATACAGATCAAAACGCCCTTGCCGAGAGCTAAACCATCTGCCTTTAACACGATGGGGATCTTCGCAGTCTTCAGATATTCCAGAGCGTCCTCCGGATTGTCAAACACCTCATAAGCAGCCGAGGGGATGTCGTATTTCTTCATCAGATCCTTTGAAAATGCCTTGGATGCCTCGATGATTGCCGCATTCTTTCTCGGACCGAAGGTCGGAAATCCTGCGTCCAGAAATGCATCGGCAACGCCTGCCGCCAGCGGATCGTCCGGTCCTACCACCACGAAATCCACTTCTTTTTCCTTTGCAAATGCCACCAGCTTTTCAGCATCCATTACGGAAATGTCCACACACTCAGCCAGCTCACCGATTCCGGCATTTCCCGGAGCCGCATAGATCTTATCCACCCGCGGACTCTTAGCCACCGCCCATGTAATAGCGTGTTCTCTTCCGCCGCCGCCTACGATCAGTACTTTCATATGATTCTCCTTATCTCTGTTCCGTCTCTTTCCCGTTCCGTACACTTCGTCTGTTCGCCTTATTATACGATCTTCCCCGTTGCTATATCGTTAATGGCCTGGGGAAGCAGCTTCCACTCCGCCTCTTCCATGATCCTTCGCTGAAGGGTTTCCGGCGTATCATCCGGTCGCACCTCAACCGCTTTCTGAAGAAGGATCGGTCCGGTATCCGTACCGCTGTCCACAAAATGAACGGTTGCCCCGGAGACCTTTACTCCCCGCGCCAGTGCCGCTTCATGCACCTTCAGTCCGTAGTATCCGGTTCCACAGAAGGACGGGATAAGTGACGGATGAATGTTGATGATCCGGCGTTCGTATTTCTTTGTCATTTCCGGAGGGATGACCACCAGAAAACCGGCAAGTACGATGAGATCAGGCTGATACGAATCCACCTTTTCGATAAATGCCTCGTTAAATGCCGCACGGTCCGGATAATCCTTCGGGCTGATCACTTCGGAAGGGATTCCGGCTCTTTTTGCACGCTCCAGGGCGAAAACACCCGGATTATTGCTGATCACTCCGACCAGCTCAGTATTTTGTACGGTTCCGGCCGCTACCGCATCGATGATCGCCTGCAGATTTGTACCGCCGCCGGAAACCAGAACCAAGACTCTTAACATAGTTTGTCCTCGATTGTGATATGATGATAGGGTCAAAAGGTCTATGCGACGCGCTTGCGCAGTCGCATGTGAC
>CAMPAX010000110.1 GCA_946633495.1 uncultured Lachnospiraceae bacterium
CCGGAGCAAAACAACCATATTTCATCAGGGCATCCCGGATCACCTTCCGTTTGTTGGCTGTTTTTTCCGGAGTAAGCCCCGCACCGGTCCCGATGAAACTCCCGGGATCAAGATTAAGTAAGGCACAGCCCACAGCTGCAGCGGTGGATGTATTTCCAATCCCCATCTCACCGAGAAGCAGACACTCCAGTCCGTCCTTCGTAAGGGAATCCGTAACCTCCCGTCCGGCACGGATCGCTTCCAGGGTTTCCTTTAAGGTCATTGCCGGTTCAACAGCAAAATTCCGGGACCCGTCCCGGATTCTCTGATCTATGATATGGTCGATCTTCTCACCCTTCATTCCGATGTCCACCGGACATACGGGAATCCCGGCTTTTTCTGCCATGATACAGGATGTCGACCTTCCATGGCTCATGGCCTCTGCTACGCTGTGAGTCACTTCAGAACCACACTGTGATACACCTTCTTCCACGATCCCGTTATCGGAAAGAAAGATCAAAAGACAGCGCCTCCTGATGGATGGTGTATCGGAGTGTTGGATCCCTCCGATCCGGGAGATGATATCTTCGAAAGCTCCCAACCCGTCCAGGGGTTTGGCCAGAGAATCCCAATGCATTTTACAGGCCATGGCATATTTTTCACTGTACAGATGTTCCGGATCTTCCCATAGTGACTCCAGCCCTGTATCGGACAGAAAATTCATGTCAGGTCTCCTGTTTTATCTCATATGCAGCCCGTTGTTCATCCACACAGTCATAATGATAACGCTGCAGCACTTCATTTGCTACCGTCCTGTCGATGATCTGTTTTACCAGAAGCTCCAGACGGGAGCCGTCCGTATAATCCGCCGGAGCAAAATAACGGATCCGGTTTTCAGACAGCATCTTATAGACTTTCTTCTTGTTTTTCGTCTCATTGTTATATACACCGATGGAATGACCGCCGTTCAAATTCACCAGCTTCATACAAGGGATATCCGTGTCGCTGTCGCCGATATAGACCATATTGCGGAACGGGATCCTCATATTTCCGGGCTGATAATAGTTGTTCACAGCATTGTCATTTACATCCAATGCGCCCTTCTCTATACGGAACAAAAACTGGGTCTTGTTGGTAAAATTCACTGCCTGGGCAGGCCACACAGCAACCCCGGCATCATCATACAGGAAGGAGCTGGCATAAATCTTTGCGAACCGGTCCGCGATCCGGGTTCCCTCGATCATTTCCTTTAATCCGGAAGAAATGATATAGTGCTCCACGGTAAGACCGTGTTCTTCTCCATACGAGTTGATCCGGTCAAACCATGTGTCCACACCCGGGAAAAGCTTCACCTTTCCGCCGTTTTCCCGGAGTGTCTCTCTGGTGAACAGCACTTTTCCTCTCGAACGGGCGATCATCAGATACATATAGGCAAGGTTCGGATCCATCTCATTTTCATTTCCGATCCTGTTGCATTCATCCCAGAAATCCTGAACCGTATAACCGATGGATTGAATATACCCCTGCGCCTGCATGTCTTCCGGCGATAAGGTCTTGTCAAAATCATAACAGATGGCCAGGATCGGCTGATGTTCTCGGGTATTCCCCATAATCATTCCCCTCTTTCGGATCGGTCAATTCGGTTACTTTACTCCCTTCTTTTCGGGTTCATCATATTTTGCAGCTAAATCCTGGAGCTCCTGGTTTCCGTAAGATTGAAGGGGTTCGGAGAGGATCACTTCCATCTTTGCGTCCTCGATCCTCCGCTGCTGCTGTTTATAACCTAAGACTCCCCAGACGATAAGTGCAGCTCCGATGACGATTCCTATCAGCATATAAACGATCCTCGGAGAATCTCCTGAAGGCTCGCTGAAAAGTCCGACAATGATAAAAAGGATTCCGATCGCTATTTTAGCGATCAGCGCCCCTATGCTGGGTTGTTCTCTGGAAATCTCCTTTGCCCGCTCGGTACGCATACGTCTTGCGTAATCGGAGCCGGTTCCGGGTGAATGCGGTGTTTGATTCGTAGACATGGGGTTTCTCCTTTCCAAACCGGATCATTGCCGTTTCATTTGATGTTTAGCAAGGTTCTGACAAAGGTCAAAGCATCAGGCAGGAAGCAGCCCTGTAAGGTAGATTGCTGCCCAGGCTATGGCTACGATGCTGAGCAGGCATAGAAACAGCCAGTAAGCCCTGTGGCGTCCAAGCCTTCCCCGAAGGATCCAAATTCCCATTCGGTTTGCCTTTTTCGAATTGCAGGAATGGCAGGCCGCCACCAGATTTTTAGGATCGTTGATATTCCGGATCCCCTTACGTTCCAGCTTCTCCTGCAGCCGAACATCTCTGGAAGCCTTACCTACCGGATAAAGGTGATCCACGGATACCTTCTCCTTCTTCAGAAGTTTTCCGCAGTAGACGCATATATAACGCTTCCCGAAATCCGGCTCTTTGCTTTTAAAATAAAGCTTCCGATAATCTGCGCGCCTTCGTCCCAGTGCATTTGTAAGCCGAAACAAAAGACCCGTTTCTTCACAGTATTTTTTTATCTTTTTTTGTTTCCCTTTCGTCACCTGTCCCGAGAACTCGATGCCGTCATCCATCAGGCCATACCGACGGAGACGGCGTCGAACTTTTTTCTCACTAAGACCGGAACCGGAAACTGCAACCGGATAGATCCTCATCATGCCGATCCGCTAAAATGCACCTTTTTTCTGGTACTTTGCAAACTTTTCAGATTTCTTTGCAAGATCTGCCATATCTGCTTCGGAAGGAAGATTTTTAAGACCTGCCTCCATATAGTTACGAAGCACGCCAACCAGAACAAAGGGACGGATGAAGGAATTATGGATGATGCTCCATACGATGATTCCAAGGATCACAGCGGCGACCAGCGCAAGATTCTCGGGTTTGGTAAACCATTCGGGAATCTTGGAACCATCTTTGGCAGTTACGTTAATAAGCTCATCCGCAACTCTCTGGAACGGCTCTGTAAAATTAGACAGGATCAGATAGAAAACTCCTGAAAATGCACCGCCGATCAAAGCAAAGGATGCAAGCCCCATACCGAAGATACGTCCGAGATTGCGCAGCAGCGCCTTTCCGTTCTTGAAGAAGACGCCACAGCCCTCCAGAGCGGCCTTAAAGGAGCTCTTGTCACTGAAATAAAATACCCATCCAAGACAGCAATCGCTGAGGAAGCCGATCACAACCTGAATACCAAAGTTAATGGCGGATGCGATCCCTTTACCGGTATCCCCTCCGATAGCCTCTCCTGCACCTGTGATCAGTCTTCCGATCTGATTGAAAATGGCCTTAATGGCGCGGGTGGCTGCATAGAATCCCACCACCGTCAGAAAGCGATCTTTTACCATTTTTTTGCCTTCGCCATAGACATCCTCCGGAAGGGAGCCTTCCGTAACACCGCGTGTCATCATGGCAATCTGAGCGGCACTGTAGGTATAAGCGAAGAAATGTGATATTACGGCTACGATGATGATCCCAAGCACAAGTCCTGCCGCAAGTCCGATCAGTCCCTTGTCATACAGCTTTTCAACCAGGATAAAGCCCACCGTTGAAAGCGCCACGACCACTGCCACACATATGACATTGAACAGCAGACGACGAACGGAAAATGTCAGAGTTTTTTTGTAGATCTGCGAATTTGACATTTGATACCTCCTGTCCCTTGATACTCATTTACACGGTTAAAAAATGCCCGTTTCATTATAACATAAATCCGGTCACCGGACAATATTTCTTACCCATACACCCTTCTTCAAAAGCACATATCCGATCACGCATTTCAGGAGATCCGCCACATGAACCAGAGCAAAGATCCATACCACACTCAGTTCGGTCAGATTGCTGAGAAGATATGCCACGGGAACCGATACGCCCAACATAAATACACTGTCAAAAAGGAAGGTAATGATGGTTTTGCCGCCGGAACGCAGCGTAAAATAACTGCAGTGAAGGAACGCATCCTTTGGCATGGCAATGGCCTGCACGATGATAAAACATGCGGCAATCTCCCTTGCATAGTCATTGGTATTGTAAAGCCTTGGGAACAGATGTGCCGTAGACAGCATGATGCTCCCCATAAGAAGTGCGCTGATCATACCGGAAACGGTCAGTTTTCGCGCCCAGTCCCTGGCTTTATCCAGTTCTCCCGCTCCCAGCGCCTGTCCTACAAGGATCGCCACCGCGTCTCCCATGGCGATAAAGACCACATTAAAAATATTATTAATTGTATTTGCGATATTCTGCCCCGCTACAACATTCAGTCCCCTGACACTGTATGCCTGTGCCAGAAGAGCCACCCCTGCGGACCAGAGCCCCTCATTTACAAGGATCGGCATACCGGTGCGGAAGAATTTTTTCACCAGATGGGAAGGCACCTTCAGTGTCCGGAACAGACCTTTGAAATACGGATGTTTCTTTTTATGGCGGATACACCATATGATCACGATGGTCATTTCCACATATCTGG
The DNA here is from genome assembly GCA_946633495.1 of uncultured Lachnospiraceae bacterium. Taxonomy (GTDB): domain Bacteria; phylum Bacillota; class Clostridia; order Lachnospirales; family Lachnospiraceae; genus Eubacterium_Q. Next base: position 4,469 of record CAMPAX010000110.1, read on the forward strand.
AGAGGGCTGTAGCGATGGCCGCACCCACGACCCCCAGCTTCGGAAAACCGAAATTTCCGAAGATCAGCAGGTAATTAAACAGCAGATTCACACACACCGCGACAACTCCCGCCACCATGGGGACCCTGGTTTCTCCGCATTCCCGAAGCGTGCTGGAATACAGCATGCCGAAGTAGATCGCGGGCAGGGATGTAAGGATCACCCACAGGTAATCGATGCCATACTGCTTTGCAGCCACAAGATCTCCTCCGTCCTCACTGCCGCTTAGATATGTCTGGATCAGATCCGGTCCGAAGATCAGGAACACCGTCAGAGCAAGCACCACAAGGATAAGTCCCAGCCAGAATTTATATCGGAATGTATGCCGGATCCCTTCATGATCCTTATAACCGAAATACTGAGATGTGAAGATCCCCACACCGGAGAGCCCTCCGAACATGCAGAGAAAGAAGATGAACATCAGCTGATTCACGATGGCTACACCGGACATCTGCTCGGTACCGATCTGCCCCACCATGATGTTATCCAAAAGACTGACAAAATTCGTGATCCCATTTTGGATCATTATGGGGACTGCGATCCCCAGAACCATTTTATAAAATGCCTTGTCGCCGAAATACCGGCTTTTATTCGTTTTCATAGTATAGACACCCTTTTATGCAGGATTCACGTGCACCATCACGTGTTTCACCTCCGGAAAAGAGACCTCGATCGCATCATGAACATTCTCTGCGATCTCATGAGCTTCTGTAAGCCGGAGTTCTCCGTCCACGCGGATCTCAATATCCACGTAGATACGGGAACCAAACATCCGGGTCTGGAGCATATCCACGCCCAAAACTCCATCCTGCTTTAATATACAGGAACGTAACTGTTCCTCTGTTTCATCATCACATCTGTGATCCACCATCTGATCGACAGATGTAAGAAAAATATCAATCGCAACTTTAAAAATAAAAAGACAGATAATGATGCTGGCAACAGGTTCAAGAACCGGAAGGCCCAGCCTTGCACCTGCGATCCCGATCAGAGCTCCCACAGAGGACAGCGCATCACTGCGATGATGCCATGCATCTGCTTTTAAGGCCGTGGACCGGATCCGAAGTGCTGCCGCTCTGGTATACCAGAACATCGCCTCTTTGATCACAATGGATAAAACGGCAGCAATGAGAGCTGCCACTCCTGGAATCGTTATGGTCTCCGATCCTTCTCTGATGGTCCTTATGGCCGAAATGCCGATCTCTCCTCCCACGATCACCAGCAGCATCGCCAGAATGAGAGATGCCACACATTCGAAACGCTCATGACCGTAAGGATGATCCCGATCCGGTTCACGACCGGAGATCCGAACTCCGATGATCACGATAAAGCTGCTCACCACGTCCGATGCGGAATGGACCGCATCACTGATCATCGCTCCGGAATGAGCCAGGATCCCCGCCAGGAATTTGAACAGGGAAAGCGCGAGATTCACCAGAATACTGACAACCGAAACACGGGTTGCGATCCTTCGAAATTCCTCCGTCACTGAGGCGGCTCCGGTATCCAAAGCTTTATTCACTGTTTGATTTTTCGAATCATCCTGTTCCATCTTAGATCCCTCACTCGATCAACCACTTATACTTCCTGTGCACGAAGGTGCCGGAGCAGCCTTTGAAAATGCTCCGGCAGCTCACACGTAAAGGTAATCCGTTCCCCGGTGACGGGATGCACAAAGCCCAGCGTCCCGGCATGGAGGAGCTGCCCCTCCAGATGAAACGGACATTTCTTCGGTCCATATACCGGATCTCCCAGGATCGGATGTCCAAGGGATGCCATATGTACACGGATCTGATGAGTACGACCGGTCTCCAGCTCGCATTTTACCAGAGTATAGTCCTGTTTCAGCCGTTCCACAGGACTGTAATGCGTTATCGCCCGACGGCCGCCTGTCTGTATGGAGATCCTTTTTCTGTCCTTCGGATCCCTGCCCAAAGGAGCATCCACCGTCCCGCTTTCGCGGATCACCCCATGACAGACTGCTGTATATACCCGGTCAATGCTGTGTTCGGCAAACTGCAGTGCCAATCCCCGATGAGCGCGGTCCGACTTACATACCACAAGAAGCCCGCTGGTATCCTTATCGATCCTGTGTACGATTCCCGGACGCAGTATACCGTTAATGGAAGAAAGGGAATCCCCGCAATGATACATAAGCGCATTTACAAGGGTTCCGCCGGTATGCCCCGCGGCAGGATGAACCACCATTCCCTGCGGTTTATTCACCACAAGAAGGTCAAAGTCCTCATACAGGATGTCCAAAGGGATATTTTCCGGTTCGATCCCGGGAAGCTCCGGCTCCGGTATCTCGATCCGTATAAAGTCACCGCACTTTGCTTTATAAGACGCCTTCACAGTTTTCTGATTCACGGATATTTTCCCGTCCAGGATCAGCTGCTGAAGAAAATTACGAGAGTACTCCGGAAGCGCCAGAGCCAGATATTTATCCAGGCGAAGGCCGGCTTCCTCATTTTCCGGCGTCAGCTCGATGCAGTTGTGTTTTTCACTCACTTCTTTCATGATCGGTCTTCTTCCGTTTTTTCTCGGTATACGTTCCATCCTCCAGCCGGATTCCGTCTCCCAGCATGACGTCCAGATCCTTTCCCTTATACTTAAAGATCATCAGGATCACAAGCAGTATTACACTGACCGTAACGAAGATATCCGCCACATTGAAGACCGGAAAATCAATCAGTTTGAAATACAGGAAATCCACCACATAACCAAGGCGGATCCGGTCGATCAGATTGCCGATGGCACCGCCTATGATACAGATCAGCAGGATCCGGATCGGCGCATAGTACCGGCCATCCATGATATTTCGGTACACATACAGAAGCCCGGCCATCAGAACGATACTGATCACTGCCAGAAGCCAGGTACGATTACTGAAAAGCCCCCAGGCCATTCCGGTATTCTGAATATAGCGGATCTCGAACACATCTTTGATCCACGGAATGCTTTCATTTAACTGCATATTGCCTGTAATGAAGAGCTTCGTCAACTGATCAACGGTGATAATGATCACGATACCGATAACCAGGAAAACGAGACGATTTACCCTCTGATTCTTATCTGACGCCTGCATTAGATTCTTCCTCGATCTTTATAGATATAATGATGCTGGGGTCAAAAGGTATTTTGCCCCCAGCTGATGATCCGCAGC
>CAMPAX010000111.1 GCA_946633495.1 uncultured Lachnospiraceae bacterium
GGCTAGTTCCTCCACAACCAGGGGAATGGCCTGATCACTGACTGTCAGGAACAACACATCACTGTTCTCAAGTAATAATTGTACAGAATCAAAACATGCAGTACCGGTCCAACGTGCCGCCTCCTCTGCCCGTTCCCGCGTTCGGTTATAATAACCCGCAACGAAGAGCCCGTGCTCCCGGAAGTACCGCCCCAGAGTGCAGCCCACCCGGCCGGCACCATAGAATCCAATCTTTCTGCTCATGACCCGACCACCTCCTTTCCATTCATCCATTTACGCCCTTCGGACACTACACGAAGTCCAGTCTCTGTCCGACCGGTCTTAAACGGAACCATGGCATAAAGCAATCGATGTGCGTTCCTTATGAAATTGAAAAGGGTACAGTTTCTTTCGAATACCATCCAACGTGAGTATATCGAAAGCTGTACCCTTTGTAAATCAATTTAAGGAAATTCTTTGTATTTTATTTAGTACAATCCGAACAACGATCGTCAGTTTTTCTTCAATGCCCGATAGGTATCGATCATCTCCAGGATCGCGTCCATATCTGCTTCACGGGCCTGATCCGCCATGGCCTGCAGGAATTCCGTATCTTCGGTACCGTATACATGCTCTGCCAGTTTTTCCAGTTCTTTGGCGATTCCCTGAACATCTGAAGCATTCGCACATGCAGCGATCCTGTTCAAAGAGGCTTCCTCCACCCGGTCCTTTTGAACCGGTTCCTTCTCTGTATTTCCGTCAGAGCCTTCGGTTCCGGAGAGATGGAGTTCTTCCCGGGAAGGATCGGATTCCAGGATAGTTTCATTTCCGGCACTGCCTTCCGGGTCACTCTTCGATCCTCCGTTCAAAATATCGGTGGATCCCATCTTTGAAACATTTCCGGAGTCATCCGTACGTCCCTGCTGATTCACTGCAAAATCAAGGTACTCGGAAACCGCATTCAGAATATCCTCCAGCATCCTTACAAGCGACGGCAGGTTATCTCTTACATATCCCTTATTTCCGATATTGATCGCAGCGTCCACACGGGAGATCAGATTTACAAGTTCCGTGGCACCGATATTCTGAGCGCCGGTCCGGACACTGTGCAGTCTGCCGCGGAATGCCCTGTAATTCTTGCTGAATTTCCCCTGTAATTCGTCTGCAGCATTCCGATTCTGGTCATAGAAGGTGCTGAGGATCCGGTTATACACCTCGATGCTTCCGCCGATCCGTTCCAGAGTTCCTGTCACATCTAAAAATACCTGCAATCCTTCAAGACCTTCCCGGAATCTGGATTCATTCATGTAACTGGACAGGTCCACCGAACGAAAATGGATCTTCTCCGGAGGAAGGAACTTTTTCGCCGCCGCAGCCAGCGACACCAGATCCAGCGGCTTTACGATCACATCCGAAAAACCGGCTTCCAGCAAACGGTCATGATCCTCACGGATGGCATCTTCGGTCATGGCGATGATGGGCAGATCCCGGATTCCGTCCTTCTCCAGTTCCCGGATCTCCTTCAAAGCGTCCTCTCCGCTCATTACCGGCATGGACAGATCCATGAATACCATATCATAGTCACCGTTTGTAACCATGTCCACCGCACTGACACCGGAGGTGGCCACATCCGTGCGGACCTCCAGCTGTTTCAGAACGCCAACCGCAACTGCACGGCTGATCTCGATATCATCCACCAAAAGCATATTCACATCCGAAAGAAGCATCTTCTCCGCTTCTTCCCTGGTGACCCGGTCCAGATTCTCCGGACCGACAGCCAGCGGAACCCCGTCTTTTGACGGACGGCTTTGTTTCAGAGAAACCGTAAATGTTGAACCGGCACCATAGGTGCTTTCCACCTCCAGCTCTCCCCCCTGGATCTCTGCCAGTTTCTTGGCGATGGCCAGGTTGATCCCGCTTCCGGAATAACCGCTCTGTTTTTTATTATCCGCTATATTATATACCTCGAAGATATGCTGCAGTCTTTCCTTCCGGATACCGATACCGGTATCGGAAATGCTGAACAGCAGCGTATCCTTCTCCTTCGGTGTCATGCTTTGATAGCAGTCCACAAAAAGGGTGATGGTACCTTCTTTTGTATATTTCTGCGCATTATCCGTAAGGATCTCCAGGATCCTCTTGATCTTGTCATAATCGCCGACCATAATATCCGGGATATTCTCACCCAGATCCACAAGGAACCGTACCGGACGATCCGTCAGTGTATTGATCAGGCCGTCGGATATGTCACACACCAAAGTGGTGATGGAGTACGGAGCCTCCGTCACGGTAACCTTTCCGGCCTCCAGTCTGGCCAGCTGAATGGTCTCATCCACCTTGCCCAGAATATCCTGTCCTGAATCCACGATGGCCTTCAGATTCTGCTGGCGTACCTCCTGACTGTCCTCATGCTGAAGATTCTCCGCCAGACTGATAATGGCGTTGATCGGTGTCTTGATCTCGTTGCTCATGTGTGCCAGGAAGTCCGTCTTGGCGGTACTGGACTTCACCGCCACCTCATGTTCCTTCTCCAGCTTCTCGATCTCAAGGTTCTGCCCCGTCACCCGGCGCTGGAACCAGATCAGTCCCATAGCCACGATGAGGACCAGCAGCACCAGCAAGGCAAGCACCGTGATCTTCACCCAGGTCATCTCAAAGAAACCGAATTCCTTCTCTATGGTAAATGTGATATCCTGCTTGCTGCTGAAACCGTCCCCATTTACGGCACGCACCGTAAATGTGTAGGTTCCTCCCTCCAGATTTGTATATACGGCCTGCATGGGATCAGCCGGTGTGATCGTAATGGGGGAACCATCAAATCCCTGGAGCATATACTCCACCTGAATATTTTCCCGGTTCGTATAACTGAGAACCGCGAATGAGATGGATACTCTCTGGGTACCGGAAGGGATCTTCAGACTGCCGCCGATCTGATCGAAATGATATACAGTGTCGTCCACATTGATCTCTGAAACCGTCAGCTTCGGAGCTGTCGCATTTTCCGGAACAAAGTCCGTGGGGATCATGTAGATTCCGCTGTCACAGCTAAGATAAAGTACATGATCCCGGATCGCATTATGGGAATAAAGCGTAAGACTCCGGGCCAGTCCGTCTCCCTGCGCATAGTAGCGTCCGGAGATTCCGTCTGTGGAGAGCAGCTCCGATTCCGTGGTACGGAGCACACCCTTGGAACCCACGATCCACATGGTATCCCCGTCGTCGGTATGATCTGTCTGAATATCATAGATATTATTAGAGAAGTCAATGTTGCTGATTGCCCGCACACTTTCCGTAAAAAGCGACAGACCGTTATCCGTTCCGATCCACAGCCCCTCCGTTCCGGGCACGATACATGTGACCACGTTGGAGGTCAGACCGTCTTCCTCTGTATAATTCCGGATCTGTCTTCCTTCGTGCTTATACTCGATAAGATAGATCCCTCCTCCGTCCGAGCCGGCAAAGAGCCGTCCGTCAGCCGCTTCATACATGCAGTTGATATTCGGATACTCCAGTCCATCCTTCTGGGAGTAACTGCGAATCAGTTCTTCGTCCTGACCCAGGATCCGGATCCCATCCTCTGTGGCTACGGCTATGGTTCCGTCACTTAACTGGAGTGTACAGTTCACCTGATTGGTCTGCAGCGGGCCGGTACGGCCGAAGGTCTGGATCTCCCCACTCGGAGTACAGCGGACCAGACCATACCTTCTGGAAGTGGATACCCAGATATTTCCACTGGAATCCCGCATAACATCCTTCACACTTGCGCCGGACAGATATTCTGTCAGTTCACTCTTCTCCGGCTTAAAGCTGGAATCCAGGATCATCAGTCCGTCATCCGTTCCGATATAGGTCTTCACGCCAAATGCACGGATGCAGTTGGTACCTGCCTCCGCGATCCCATAGCGTTCATTGAAATTACGGAACTTGCTTCTTCCCAGGAACAGGAGTCCCATCCGGTTGGATGCAAACCAGTAATCCCCTTCATAATCCATGATCATGGAGGAGATGTAACGGTTGATGGCGGTGTCATACAGCTGATAAAACTTGTGATCGGAATTAAAATAACCGATGCCGCTGTCGGCACAGACAAAAAGCTGGGTTCCGTCATAATACAGTGAGTTGATCCCGTCCCGGGCGGAATTCAGAAGCTCATGCTGAAGGCTGCGGTCGATATGAAGAACCTCCGTTCCGAGCGTTCCTAAGTATATGGAACCGTCTTCCATTCCAAGAATGCAGGACAGCTCATCCTGCACATATTTTTCGGAAGAATAAGAGAGGATCTGACCTGCTTCATTTCGCAGGAAGAAATGGTTGTTGCTGTCGATCCCCCAAAGCAGATCTCCTGCTATGGTGATCTTTCGGACATTGACGCCCTGCATGTCCTTTACAGGTATCAGTTTATCCTCAATGGTATCCACGGTGAAAAGCCCCTCACCGGTAGCGACATATACGGTACCGTCCGGTCCTGCCACCACGTCATGGATGCTTTTGATCCCCTCATAATAATCCGAAGTAAAATGCCGGACTTCACTGCCCATCATGCAGAACAGCCCGTAATTATTCGTGGAGATCCAAAGCCGGTCCTCCTCGTCCTGGAACAGATCATTGATAAAATAGATATCCGCCTTGTCCGTATCCCAGAGATTGAAGATCCGGAATTCCTTTCCGTTGAACCGGTAAAGTCCTCCATCCGTTCCAACCCAGAGATAACCGGACCTGCTCTGCAGGATACAGTTTACCTCCGTACTTTCGAGCCCGTTTTCCTGGTTATATACCGTCTGTTTGAAACCCGACAGGAATACATCCCTGACCGCCGCTTCCGAATAGTCCGAAGGTTCTGTAAAAAAGAGAAGCGCGGCAAGAAGGCATGCCAGGATGCATGCCGTGATCCGCCGCACTTTACTTACTCTTTTCTGTTCCATCAAATCGTCTGCTCCCGCATCCCGCGACATGGGTCCTGCTTTCAGGCTTCCCTGAGGAATGCCTCGTACCCTTTCTCGGTTTCATAAATGTCCGCTTTTGAAGTCACTTCCCACGGAGCATGCATACTGAGCACTGCCACGCCACAGTCAACGACCTCCATCCCGTACAGAGACAGGATATATGCGATGGTTCCTCCGCCGCCAATATCGACCTTCCCCAGCTCTGCCGTCTGATAAAATACCCGTTCCTTCTCCAGAATGCCCCGGATCCGTCCGATGTATTCCGCATTCGCATCATTGGAGCCGGATTTGCCCCGTGCACCGGTAAATTTGTTGAATACCATGCCCCGTCCGAGGAATGCTGCATTTTTTTCTTCGAAACAGGAAGCATACAGCGGATCATAGCCGGCACTGACATCCGAGGAGAGCATACTGGAATTTGTAAGGCACCTGCGAAGAGCAAGAGAACTATCATTTCCGGTAAGCGCCAGGATCTCCGCAACCGTATTTTCAAAGAATCTGGACTGCATGCCCGTTGCGCCGACGGAACCGATCTCCTCCTTATCCACCAGCAGAGTGCAGGCGGTCTTCTTCAGTTCTTTGCCGCTCTGGTTCAGCATCGCGATGAGACTGGTATATGCACATACCTTGTCATCCTGCCCGTATGCAAGGATCATGGACCGATCCAGCCCCATATCCCGGGGTTTTCCGGCCGGAACGATCTCCAGCTCTGCGGACATGAAATCTTCTTCGGCGATCCCGTATTTTTTCTTCAGAAGATCAAGAACGGTCTGTCTTACATTTTCCTCTTTCTTGTCCTTCTTATCTTTTTTGTCCGATGCCTCTTTATCATCTGTTTTTGTTTTTTCGATCTTGAAGGGACGTGAGGCGATGAGGAGATCCAGATTCTCACCTTCTACCGCCTTCGCGGCAGTTTTCGCCATCTGGTCCTGCGCCAGATGGATCAGGATATCCGTAACGCAGAATACGGGATCCTTCTCATCTTCACCGATCACCACATCCACCAGGGTACCGTCCGTTTTCGCCACAACACCGTGGATCGCAAGAGGCAGCGTTACCCATTGATATTTTTTGATGCCGCCATAATAGTGTGTGTCCAGATATGCCAGATCACTCTTCTCATAGAGAGGATTCTGTTTTACGTCTAAACGGGGAGAATCCAAATGTGCTCCCAGAATATTCAGTCCCTTTTCCAGCGGCTCCTTTCCGATCTGGAACAAAGCCACGGTCTTTCCCATATTCACGGCATAGATCTTATCCTGGGGTTTCAGTTTCTTTTTTCCCTTGATCGCTTCCTCTATGGATATATGCCCGGCTTTTTTTGCCAGTTCTACGATGTATTTTGTTCCTTCGCGTTCGGTTTTTCCGAGGAACAGATAGTCTTTATATCCTTCGCAGAGTTCATCAAGTTTTTTCAGATCTTTTTTTCCGTATGATCTCCATGCATTTTCCCGTTCCATAGTTCCTCCTTTTTCTGAATGACATGTTGCTGCTCTTAACCTGTAATACATCATTATAACACATCGGCAGGATCGGAATCAAATGATCATCGACAGTGCGATCCTCTTCCGTTTCATATCCACGGAGAGTACTTTTACCGTAACGATGTCGCCGACAGACACCACATCCAGCGGATGCTTTACGAATTTCTTATTTGTGAGCTGACTGATATGTACAAGTCCGTCCTGATGAACTCCGATATCCACAAAAGCTCCGAAATCGATCACATTGCGGACGGTGCCCTTCAGGATCATTCCCTCGGTAAGGTCTTTCATATCCAGGACATCCGTACGAAGTACGGGCTGGGGCATATCTGCACGGGGATCCCGTCCGGGGCGGGTCATTTCAGCTACCATATCCCGAAGGGTGGGCTCGCCGATCCCCAGAGTTTCCGCAGTCTTTTTATAGTCATTGATAAAGATCACGGCTTTTCCTTCCCTTACATCCTGCAGGGAGAAATTGCATTCCTTCATCAGCTGAGAAGCCGCTGCATAGCTCTCCGGATGAACGCCTGTATTATCCAGCGGGTTGCTGCCGTTCCGGATCCTGAGGAAACCGGCGCACTGCTCATAAGCTTTCGGTCCCAGTTTCGGTACCTTCAGCAGCTCTTTTCTCTCCGTGAAGCCGCCCTCCTGCTCACGGTATGCCACAATATTCTTTGCGATGGGTTTTGAGATCCCGGAGATATATTCCAGAAGGGACGCGGAGGCTGTGTTAAGATCCACGCCAACCTGGTTTACGCAGTCTTCCACCACGCCTCCCAGCGCTTCCCGGAGTTTTTTCTGATTCATATCATGCTGGTACTGACCCACACCGATGGATTCCGGTGTGATCTTTACAAGCTCTGCCAGAGGATCCTGCAGCCTTCGGGCGATGGATGCCGCACTTCTCTGTCCCACATCAAAGTTCGGGAATTCTTCGGTTGCAAGTTTACTTGCGGAATAAACCGAAGCCCCTGCTTCGTTTGTGATCACGTAGGCGATCTCTCTGGAAGGCTCCTCTTTCCGGATCTCATCCAGAAGTTCCGCAACGATCTGTTCGGATTCCCTGGATGCGGTTCCATTTCCGATGGAAATAAGATCGATGTTGTATTTTTTCACCATCTTCTTTACGGTATCCTTGGCCGCACGGATCTTCACCGGATTGGTGGGCTGGGTCGGATAAACCACTGCCGTATCCAGTACCTTGCCCGTAGGATCCGT
>CAMPAX010000112.1 GCA_946633495.1 uncultured Lachnospiraceae bacterium
GCCTACACTCATATAATCCATCTGATCCTGCCAGCGTGCCACAAGACCGCCCGCGGAGGAACCCATTGCCAGATACAGTCCCACCAGGATCAGCAGAAGGCAGGCAAGCCCCATAAGAACCTGTCCGATCTTCCGGCGGTCCCTGGACATGATCACAAGCAAATAGACAAGAATCCCGAGCAAAAGTGCGGCATTGCAGATATTCGCATCATTGGTCCGGTTGATCAGGAGGACCCCGATGATCAGAAGCCAGCCCGGATCAATATAGCAGCGCCGGCACCGGATACGGAATCGTCCGATGACTGCCGGACACATCATGGTAAGCAGCGCACTGAAATCATTGACATTGTACATGACTCCGGCCGCGGTATGGGGATCCACCCGCGCCGCCACATAATTCTCCTCATCCATGAACATGGATGTAGACAAATGGTTGGCCGTAACGATCTCATAGAATCCAAGAAGAACGAGTCCTGCCAGCAGAAAGAACACGATTCGCAGCAGTCCTTCGATTTCCCTTTCCGTCACTTCAAACCCTGAAAAGCCGAAAAAGACCAAAAGTCCGCAAAGGAGGGAAAAGAGTTCCAGAAATCCACGACTCCGGTCAGTATAAGGAGATAACACAAAAAGGATTCCCCCATACACGATCCAGATGAGAAGAAAGCTCGTCCAGCCAAGGAAAATCCCCCGATTTTTGATACGGATCTCCCCTCTGAACAACACAAGAATAAGCAGCGTCACCAAAAAGACCGCCGCTCGGTAAAAATTCCAGTAGAATCCAAAGGTATTTATTTCAAATCCTAAATTCGGCAGGATTGACGCGGTAAGAAGCAGCGCCAGAAGCACGAACCGGATCCGTACCGTAAATCGCATGTAAGTCTCCGTCTCATCGTAATTGATCTTTGTCATGTCCGCATCCAAAAACAGTATTTCGATTCGTGACAGACTCCGCCGGATGCTTCATCTTATTCTGCATCCGTACCATCAAAGGTCCCCACCATATCCAAAGTGGAGAATTCCGTAAGGGGAAGCTTCACCGGTTTTCCTTCCTTCTGGCTCTTGTAGATCGCCAGTACCAGCTCCAGTGCATTCCTTCCGGCCACCGCATCCACATATGGCTCACGGTCCTGCCGGATGGCCTCGATCACATCCCGAAACAGGCTTGTATGACCATTTCCGTAGACATTGCTGGTTGCTTCTTTGAGTCCCTTATTCTCGACATCCTGATCGGTTTCATCCGCAAACTCCCATACATCGATATTATTCGTGGAAGTTCCTCCGATCTTTACCGTACCCTTCTCTCCGAAAATGTAGAGCGTCTCCTCCAGGTTCTTCGGATAGACGTTTACCGTTCCTTCAATCGTGGCAATGGCACCGTTCTTAAATCTGACAACCGCCATTCCCACATCCTCTGCCTCAAGATACGGATGCTGTACTTGACGGGTGGCCCCGTAAACCTCTTCCACTTCATCACCAAAGGTCCAGCGCAGAAGGTCGATCCCGTGAATACACTGATTCATCAATGTACCGCCGTCCTCCGCCCAGGTTCCCCTCCAGGGTGCCTGATCATAATACGCCTTATTACGGTTCCAACGAACATGGATGGATCCGTGGGACAGCCTCCCGAAACGCCCGGTCTCCAGGGCGCGGCGCATTTTCTGTACTGCTACATTGAATCGGTTCTGATGACATGCAGAGACCTTCACGCCCTTCTCCCTGGAGCGTCGGATGATCTCCTCTGCATCCGCCATGGACATGGCCATGGGTTTTTCTATGATCACGGGAATGCCAAGGTCAATGGTATCCAGTGCGATCCTTGCATGGGAGCCGCTCTCCGTGGCAATGCTTACCAGTTCAGGCTTTTGCTCCTCCAGCATTTTCTTATAATCCGTGTATCTCGCGATGGATGTATCCTTTTCCAGTCCATGCTTTGCCAGTACCTCTTCCATATGAGAGGGGTCGATATCGCAGACTGCAACGATCTCCAGTTCGTTATTCAACGCAGCTTTAATATGGTTTGTTGATATCCTTCCGCAGCCGATCAGTGCGTATTTCATGTCGATAAAATCCTTTCAGATGTTGATTTCGGTCTTTGCTCCATGACCTGCAGTCAGTTCTTGTTTGATCCCAGAAGTCCCTGTACGACCTGACTGGCGCGTGCCGTCCAAAGATGGGCTGTCTTATTCTCTCTGGCCAGGGCGCGCCTGTAATCCAGCTGCTCAGGGTCTGCCATGATGGAGAGAAGTTGTCCGCGAATTGCATTCTCCTCACAGGGAATACTCCATCCGTATCCGACAGACTCCACAAACCGCCCGATGGCGGTATCCGCTGTGACGAGCACCGGAAGTTCATTCGCCAGATATTCATATGCCTTCACCGGCTGAGCCAGTCCCCAGTATTCTCCGTTCTCGAAAAGGAGTGATCCGATATCCGCCTTCTCATAATAAGGCGCCAGTTCATCTTCATTTTTATGTATGATCTCCACCCGTTCCGAAAGAAGGGGTTCCAGCTCCGCCTTCTTTTTCTCCCACTCCTCTTTCCGACAGCAGATGGTGATCCTCACATCCTCCAACTCTTTTGCAGCCGCAAGAAGGGTATCGATCCGGTAATGGTTCAGGATCCCGCCCACATAGAAGATCTCCAGCGGCTTGTCATGGAACACGCGCCCCTTGTCCGAATGCTCGGGCACATCCGTCTCATCCGCCCCCGGAGGCAGTGCCTCCGCCAGCGCCGTGATCTTTTCCCGCCCGATATAATCGCACATTTTCAGATCCGGAACATAGAATCTGGTCAGATATTTCTCATATTCCTTCAGATCCCTTTGGTATTCATGGATCGCCATACGATATTTGATGCCGGAAACCGCCTCCCGGTACACCGGAAATTTCCAATAAATGTCACAGTAAAAAAGTCCGATGGGAATGCCCTTTTCCTTCAGATATCTGAAAAATCCGAAATCCAGTCCCGGATGCATCGGAAGATGATTCGGCTCGGAAAGGCGTAAAGGTTCCGTGTTGCACTCGGCATACATGAAATCGAACTTCGTACCTTCCTCGATCATTTTCTTCAGTTTCCAGATCTTATGCTTCCTCTGTTCCGCATATCCGTGGATGGTATAGATTTTGTATCCGATGGCCCGAAAAGCCTCCAGCATCTTCCGCGGACGAAGCTGCCGCGCCCGGTTTCCCGTCCGCTCCAGCGGGTAGGGGAGAAAGAAGATACAATTTCTTTTTTCCATATTTCCCTCGATTCCATGCTTATATCAAACGATACGATTCCAATTTAAGCTTCACGGTTTCACACTCCGCATTTTTGCGCTCCGCATCCTGGCGCATCGTTCCTGCTGATTTCGAAATATCGTACTGTTGCAAAAGGTCCTCTACAGAACCTCGATATTGTCCCGAGGAGTCACATCCTTCATCACGTTCTTCGTATCAAAAATGGCCTTTGCTGCTTTCTGCACCATCTCGTAGTCCACGTTATGATGTGCCGTGGTTATCATAACCAGATCATACTGTGCCACCACATCCGGTGTCAGTTCCGGAATGGATTTTCCGCTCTCCCCGTACATATTCTTAAACTCAGGTACCCACGGATCATAATAATCCACATTTGCTCCAACCTTCCGCAGTTCCTTCAGAACACGGATAGCCGGGCTCTCGCGGTAATCATCGATATCATTTTTATAAGACACACCAAGCTGCAGGATCCGAGAACCGTTGATGGCCTTTTTGCGGCGGTTCAGGATATGCATGGCACGTTCCACGCAGTATTCCGGCTGGCTGTCGTTGATCACCATACTGTTTTCGATGAGTGTAGTATGGAATCCGTACTCTCTCGCTTTCCATGTAAGGTAATACGGATCCAGCGGGATACAGTGTCCTCCAAGTCCCGGTCCCGGATAGAATGCCTGGAAACCATAGGGCTTGGTTTTGGCTGCATCGATCACCTCCCAGACAGAGATCCCCATCTCGTGGCAGAGGCGTCCGATCTCGTTGATGAGACCGATGTTGATGTTTCGATAGGTATTCTCCAGGATCTTCTCCATTTCCGCAACTGCCGGAGAAGAAACCGTGAACACATCCCCTTCAAGAACCGCACGATACATGGCAGAGATCACCTCTCCGCCATCCTTGGAGATAGCCCCCACGACCTTGGGCGTATTCTTGGTTTTGTAAATAAGATTACCGGGATCAACTCTCTCCGGAGAGAAGCCAAGATAGAAGTCCTCACCGCAGGTAAGTCCGCTGCCCTCTTCGAGAAGGGGCTTGATCAGTTCCTCGGTGGTTCCCGGATAGGTGGTGGATTCCAGAACCACCATGGTACCCTTCTTCAGGAATTTGGAGATTGCAATGGTAGAATCCCGTACATAGCTGATATCCGGCTCCTGATGGCTGTCCAAAGGCGTCGGAACGCAGATGGCGATAAAATCAACGTCCTTGATAAAAGAGAAATCGGAAGTTGCCCGAAGCTTCCCTTCCTTCACCAGCTTCTCCAGATCCGAATCCACTACATCTCCGATGTAATTATGCCCGGCATTGACCATATCTACCTTTGCACTCTGTACATCGAATCCGATAGTA
Source organism: uncultured Lachnospiraceae bacterium (assembly GCA_946633495.1). GTDB lineage: Bacteria > Bacillota > Clostridia > Lachnospirales > Lachnospiraceae > Eubacterium_Q. Next base: position 4,584 of record CAMPAX010000112.1, read on the forward strand.
GTAAATCCCGCTTTTGCTTTTTCCACTGCCAGAGGCAGACCCACATAGCCCAGACCAACCACGCCGGCAACCAATGTCCGGTCTTCAATCTTTTTCAAGAGTTCTGACTTCATGTCTCCCATGCCTGTAATCTCCTTATTATCTGTTTATTTAATATCACATTCTCAGTAACCGGAATGTGTAATTCATGTTCGTTTCAAATGAATCCGATATTACCGTTTTGTACGATTTACAGCCACCCGTAATCTATGTTTCTTTCGTCCGGGGCGTTTGTTTTATAATGAGCTTCCTGTCATTTTAAATGAATCAAAGATTCATTCACCGGGAAAAAGCTTTGCGAATTCCTCTGCCAGTCTGCGGTACGAATATTTTTCCAATGCTGCCCGATGGCCTGCTTCGCCCATTTTCTGAAGTTCCTCCTTCGGTAGTTTCTCCCATGCAGCGACCGCGGCATCGATTGCCTCCGGTGCGTCCGACGGAACCATGACGCCCGCTTTATTTTTCGTAACAATGTCATCCGGAGTTGAGATGGCGCAGAGAATCGGTTTCCCTGCCATCATGGAATCAAAGATCTTATTCATACAGAGACCAAACCGATACAGAGAAGAATTCTTAGCTCCCACATAGGTGCAGTCAAAGTACTGAACCAGAGAAGGAACCGATTTCTTCGGTACTTTCGGCAGGAAATATACCTCCGACAGCCCAAGCTTCTTCGCCTGTTTCAGAAGTCCTTCCTTCTCTACTCCGTCTCCCACCAGAACATAGGAGGCATTTCCGCCACGCTTTTCTGTATGTTCAGCTGCCTCCAGAAGGACATCAAGCGCATTGGAAATGGCATGGCCTCCAAAATATCCCACGATAAAGCGTCCGCGACTATGCAGCTCCTCCAGGACCTTACGGTGTTCCTCGGGGATCGGTTCGGGATCCGTCCATTCTTCCTCTACGATTCCGTTTGGAACATGATGCCATTTTCCGTCTGCAAGACCATGTTCTTTCATATAGGGTTCCGTAAGAGGCGGAAGAGACACCACCGCATCTGACCTTTTATAAGCGGAATTCTCACCGATCTGCATAGCCACAGTAAAGGGATGGTATTTGGACATTCCTCCCACTTCGATCAATGTAGCCGGCCACATATCATGAACCTCATGAATCAGAGTCACACAGGAAGAAGCGCCGCCATTTTTCTGTTTTTTTATTCTTTTCGTCTTCTTTCGTATTCTCTGTCCTACAAACGAATCCAGCGGATAGGTAGAGGATGTGATGATCACATCCGGCTGATATTGCTCTGCGATCTTTCCTGCCGCCATCCAGAGTTTGGAAAGAAACTGCCCCATGGTGATGGCTCGAGCGACACCATTTCCCGAATACTTCCGGGTATGGATCCAGTGATAACACACACCATCCTCCACGGTACTCTGAAATTCGTGATCAATCTTCGGATTCTCGGCCCGAAGATGGGAGTAATCAGCCGCAACGATATCAACACGATATCCCATCCGCACCCATTCCCTTGCGAGATAATATGGACGGAATTCCATCCCTAAGGTCGGGGAACCTGCATAATGCTCGATATACAGAATCCTCTTTCTTCGTTTTCCTTTTTCTTTCCGTTTTTTCAATTCACGGTTTTCCACTGGCATGTATCCTCATTGACTCCATTGCGGAGCCACTTTCATTTGGACATACTTTAACTGAATAATTATAGCACATAGCCCCAAAAAAGCAACCATGAAAGGGTTACATAAAAAGCCCGGCGGTTTTGCCCGCCGGACTTTCGTGTTTAGACCTTTTTATTTGTTTTTCTTTCTGCGACGCATGATCAGAAGAACGAACATACCGATTGCAGAAATTGCCAGTGTGATCATCAACGGAACGATCGGCGTTGCATCGCCGGTTACCACCGTATGCGTATCACGATCCGGTTTCTCAGGTTCCTTCACGGGGTTTTCAACAATTTCAAGGGTGTATGCATCATCGCTGCCCACCTTTACAGTCGCTGTCTCACCACCGTTTACTACCTTGCCCGGGCCTCCCTTGGATTTCAAAGCACTCTCAAGTACCTGAACCTTCAGGGTCACCTTGCCTTCCTGTCCGGCCGGCACATTTTCGATGATCCATGTCACTATTCCGCCTGCATTTGCAGCATCTGCCCCTTCGCAGATTCCTTCATCCGAAGCGCTGATGAACTTTACGTTCTTGTCCAGCTGATCCCTGATGACAATATCTGCAGCTTCTTCCTTGTAGTTCTTGTAGGTGATCTCATATGTGATCTCATCCCCTACCTTCACTGTTCCAAGGACACCATTTCCTGTGTAAGGAGCAACTTCCTGCTTATGCGGCTGTTCCGGAGTTTCCTTTACGGAATTCTCCACCAGTTCCAGAACGAATACCGGATCATTTCCAACCTTTGCGGTTGTACTCGGTCCACCATTTTCGATCTTTCCGGGACCACCGTTCGATTTCAGTGCACTTGCCAAAACTTTTACGGTTACTGTTACTGTACCCTTCTGACCTGCCGGAACATTCTTCAGGTTCCAGGTTACGGTTCCGCCTTCATTTGCCGATCCGGCTCCTGTGCAGACACCGTTGTCAGAAGCACTTACAAACTCTACATGGACATCCAGTTTATCTACGATAACGATATCTGTTGCGTCCATCTTGTAATTCGTGTAAGAGATCTCATATGTGATCTCATCGCCTACATCTACCAGGCCAAGGGAGCCGATTCCAGTGTACGGACTGATCTGTCGTTTCATCGGTTTTTCCGGTACGGGATTCTCTACCAGATCCAATGTCACTTCCGGATCATTACCAACCTTGACGGTTGCCGTGTCACCACCGTTCACTACCTTTGCAGGTCCGTTGTTGGATTCCAGTGCACCTTCCAGTACCTTAACTGTCAGGGTTACGCTTCCGGCATTTCCTGCCGCAACATCTGCCAGTGCCCAG
>CAMPAX010000113.1 GCA_946633495.1 uncultured Lachnospiraceae bacterium
AGTGATTTCGTAGATTCCTTATCGTTGTATTCCCTATGGAAGTGTGCTATAATCCCCCTATATGTATGGATCCCGGCAGGATCCGACCATAGATTTCGTGCTATCTGCCCGGAATGGATCGTAAAAGGATCGTAAAGGATCGTAAAGGATCGTAAAGGATCGTTTCGTTGCTGAGTGTATGAAAGATCCGTATCATAATGATCAAATAACAGATGAAAGGTGATTTACTATGCTGCGACTTGTAAAGCGAAAGAAGATAAGCTGTCTTGTTCTTTCTTTTCTGCTCCTTTTGGGACTTGGCGTTATCCTTCCGGTGAATCGGGCGGAAGCGGCCGATGTGAATGTGATCATCCATATCTCTCCGGAGGGGGAGATCTCGGTGGGGGATACGGTGACAGCGATCATCACGGTACGTGGGGACGCTGTCTGGGATACGACACTGAACGTGAATTATCCGTCAGATCTTCTGGAGTGCTCCGACGGCAGCGGCGGAACCGTCTCGGTCCATGTGGATGGTGAGAATGCCGCATCGGTTACGTTTAAAGCCATCGCCGATGGTTCCGGAAGAATCTCCACCGGCGGAACCGAGGCCTATGATTCAGAGGGGAATACTCTGGAGATCGACCATGCAAGTGATACCGTAACTGTCGGAAAAAAAGAAGAGGTTACTGAGAAAAAGACCGAGACCGAGAAGAAGACCGAAGAAGACACCGAGAAAAAGACCGAGGAAACCTCAGCTTCCGAAGCGGACGGAACCACCGAAGAAAATACGGAACAGACCACGGAGAATCTTGTGGATCTGAAAAAGGCCAGAGCCGAGATCGATGGAGTGACCTATGTCTTCCGCCAGCCGGAGGATCCCACAATGATCCCGAAGGATTATACCCTGACGTCCATCCGCTATCTGAACTGGATGGTACCGGCCTATATCTCGCAGAATAAAGTGCTGACCATCGTGGCGCTGACAGACGCGTCACTCATGAAACCCGAGAAGGAAGAACCGGGTTCGGAATCCGAAGAGGATCCCGACTCCACGGAGCAGCAGGATCAGGAAGATGCCGAAACTGCCGGGGAAACCGGGGAAACCGATGAGATGAAGGATATTCCTTTCTCCTGGTACAGATTTAACGACACAGATAATACACTTACCCTTTACAGAGAGTATTCCACGGAACTGCATTTTGTCCCGATGGAGAAGCCTGCAAATGTGGCGATCCCGGATGGATTCAGTAAAGTGACCATGGATCTTGGGCAGGGCGCCCTTACGGTGTATCAGAATGCGCAGCTGGACAAGATCGTACTGATCTATGGCGTTACACCTACGGGTGTGGAAGGCTACTATTATTTCGATACCATCGAGAAGGCATTTATTCGCTATCTTCCGGTGAAGCAGGCGGATCCGGAGCAGGATAATCCCCGGAGTACGGCGACGGATACAACAGAGAATGACGAAAGCAGCAAGGAGGAGGATGACGGCCTCTTTAACAAGGATAACCTGGGAAAGATGCTGATCGGAGCGGTTGCTTTGTTCCTTCTTATGGCGGTGTTCGCCATGGTGCTGCTTATCCAGAATTCCAAGCTGCAGAATCGTCTGGATGATATGGAATATGACCGTCGTGAAGAGATGAAGAAGAGACGGGCCAAGTCTGCGGAAGAGGTAGAACGGATCGTGGCCCGTGGACGCAGCCGTTATGATGATGAGGACGATGAGGATGAGGACGAGGACGATGAGCCCGGCAAGCGGCACCGCGTGACGGATGACCGGCCGGTTTCCGGAGAAACCATCGAGATCATCATGGAAGAGGCGGAAGACAATAACCGATCCGTAAATGTTCCTCCGGTCCGGGAGAGGAAGCGGGACAAGCTGGCGGACGCCATGAAGGAACGTCCCTACGGAATCGATTCGGCATTTGATGTGGTGGAGGGCGACAGCCTTCCGGAGGAAGGGGCCGCAGGAAATCCGTCAGATCCCCCTGCTTCATCGGTTGACAGCAGTGCGGTAGTTCATGTAAAATCGAAAAAACCACAGAAGGTGGCACTTCCGGGGGATGACGATCTGGAAGATGAATAATAATCAGGAGGCAGACATGTCGGACGAGATAAAGCAAAAAGCGGATACGAATACGGACGAGGTTAAGTCCCGGCATTTTATCGAGCAGATCATCGATCAGGATCTGGCGGAGGGAAAGTACGAGAAGATCGTTACCCGTTTTCCGCCGGAACCCAATGGATATCTGCATATCGGTCATGCAAAGTCCATTCTTCTGAATTACGGAATGGCAGAGGAATATGGCGGACAGTTTAACCTTCGGTTTGATGATACGAATCCGACGAAGGAGAAAGAAGAATTCGTAAATTCCATCGTAGAGGATGTTAAATGGCTGGGGGCGGACTTCCGCGGCGAGGTGCTTTATGCCTCCAACTATTTTGATGAAATGTATGAAGCGGCTGTAAAGCTGATCAAAAAAGGCAAGGCTTATGTCTGTGATCTGACACCGGAGGAGATCAGGGAGTACCGCGGAACACTGACGGAACCGGGCAGGAACAGCCCTTACCGGGATCGCTCCGTTGAGGAGAATCTGGCACTGTTTCAGGCTATGAAGAACGGGGAATTCCCGGACGGGGCAAAGGTTCTTCGGGCTAAGATCGATATGGCGTCACCGAATATCAATATGCGGGATCCCATCATTTACCGGATCGCGCGCATGACGCATCATAATACAGGAGATAAATGGTGCATTTATCCGATGTATGATTTTGCGCATCCCATCGAGGATGCCATCGAAGGCGTGACACATTCTCTCTGCACGCTGGAGTTTGAGGACCATCGCCCGCTTTACAATTGGGTAGTGGAAGAACTGGAATATCCGCACCCCCCGAAACAGATCGAGTTTGCAAAACTGTATCTTACGGATGTGGTGACGGGAAAAAGATATATCAAGAAGCTGGTTGAGGACGGCGTGGTAGATGGATGGGATGATCCCCGTCTGGTGACATTGGCGGCGCTTCGGCGTCGTGGTTTTACGCCCGAGTCCCTGAAAATGTTCATGAAGCTGGTGGGAATCTCCAAGGCTCAGAGTTCCGTGGAATATTCCATGCTGGAGTATTGCATCCGCGAGGACTTAAAGCCGAAGGCACCGCGTCTCATGGGCGTTCTGGATCCGGTGAAGCTGGTGATCGACAATTATCCGGAGGGAAAGACCGAGGAGTTTCTGATCGAGAACAATCCGGATTCTGTTTCCATCGGGCAGGAAGCGGGAAGCAGGAAGGTTACATTCTCCCGGGAACTGTATGTAGAGCGGGATGATTTCATGGAAGAACCTCCGAAGAAGTATTTCCGTCTGTTCCCCGGAAATGAAGTGCGCCTGAAAGGGGCTTACTTCGTTCGCTGTACCGGATGTGAGAAGGATGCGGATGGTCGTGTAACAGTGATCCATGGAACCTACGATCCGGAGACCCGTTCCGGTTCCGGATATGAAGAGAAAGAGGGCGCCCGGAAGGTGAAGGGAACGATCCACTGGGTCAATGCTCAGGATGCGGTGACGGCGGAAGTGCGCCTGTATGAGAACCTGATCGACGAGGAGAAGGGGAAACTGAATGACGACGGAACGCTGAACTTTAATCCGAATTCACTGACCGTGCTTACCGATGCGAAGCTTGAGGCATGCATGGCGGATGCGGCTCCGGAGACAAAGGTACAGCTGATCCGGAACGGATATTTCTGTGTGGATCCGAAAGACAGCACGAAGGAACATCTGGTCCTGAACCGGATCGTTGGACTGAAGAGCTCCTACAAACCCGGAGCATGATCCTCTGGGGCACAGGTTCCCTGAATAGCATACAAAAGAATTTGTTACAAATTTCGGATTTACAGAGTCGGTGAAAAAATGATAAAGTAGGTTCGATGTGATCCGCTCACTTATCTGAGGATCCGAAAAATCAAAGATACAAGTTATATAATATTTGATTATTAAGATTCATGATACACCTGAAGCAAAGAAAAAATAAATATAAAGGATTCGAAGTGACGGAGGTTACTCCCGCAGAGCCATTGATGGCTGCTGACGGGAGTATTCTGCGTGCTGATGCCGAAGAAATGTCAGATCCCGAAGCTTCCCTGGCAGCCGGACCGGAGTCTTCACCAGACATGGAACAGGAAGATCAGCCCGGGATGAAGAACATTTACATCCTCTTATCACGGACGGGGACCGTTCCGTCCAAGGTGATCCGTTTCCTGAAACCGATGCCCTACGCGCATGCGTCCATCGCCTTTGATGAGAACCTTACGGAGATGTACAGCTTTGCACGAAAGAGGGTTCATTATCCTTTTTACTGCGGACTGATCGATGAGGATATCAATAAAGGCATCTTTGAACGAAAAAAGAAAACAAAATGTCTGGTGCTCCGACTTCCCGTGACGGAGGAAGAATACGGAAGGATCCATGAGAATGTTGAGAAGTTCAAGGAACAGAGGAGACGGTACGGATACAATTATCTGGGCGTCTTTGCTGCGAGAGTGCATATCGCCATAGAACGTAAGTACAATTATTTCTGTACACAGTTCGTGGATAAGGTACTGCAGATGAGTGGGATCGATCTGTTCGGGAAAAAACCGGGACTGGTCACTCCGGATGACTACAGGACCAGCGACAAGCTGGAGCATTTCTATGAAGGACTTCTGGTGAATTACCGCAACTGGCTCGGATCCCTGCATTTGGATGCGGAGGAGAAGAGTCTTCGGAGGAGCGAGAAGAAGGAAATGCGGGAGCATAGAAAAATGCTCCGGACGCAGCAGAAGGAACAACAAAAGCAGCATAAAGAGCAGCAGAGGTTCCTGCGTACGCAGCAGAAGGAACAGCAGAAGGTGCTTAGAGATCAGCAGAAGGAGCAGCAGCAGGAACTCAGGGAGCAGATGCTTGGTCAGCAGCTGGAGCTGAACGAACAGCAGCGGGAAGAGCAGCATACCCTGATCCGTGCTCAGCATAGGGCAATCCGGAAGAAACAGGCCCAGATCGATCGTCAGCAGCTGGAACGGCAGCAGGAGCGGTTGGGACTGGAGGGGAAACCCTCGGAACAATCGGATGATTCCGCAACAAGTGTATAAATGATTGAGGTTCCGAACGGCAGACGCTGTTCGGAATCTTTTTTTCGGAGACGTTCTTCCGATCGGATCCGGGTATCGGAAAGAATAGAAAAAAGTGTAAATTAGGGGTTGATTTTTTTGCGGAATAGGGTACAATGTAAATTGTGTTAGCACTCAGATGGTATGAGTGCTAAAAGCTGGACGGCCGTTGAACCTGTCTGACAGATCGATCTGAAAGAATAATTCGGAAGATGAGTCCGGAAGATCGATCCGGAAGGGGCAAAGCGACCGGAACGGATCGATACAAAAAAAGGTCGGTAAAAGCCGATGAAGAAAGAAAACAGGAGGAGATCAAAATGAATGTTAAACCGTTAGGCGACAGAGTCGTACTGAAGCAGGCTGAGGTTGAGGAGACCACACAGTCCGGCATCATCCTGACAGGAAATTCTAAGGAGAAGCCGCAGTATTCCGAGGTTGTTGCGGTAGGCCCCGGTAAGGTTGAGGATGGAAAGACCATTCCCATGAACGTACAGGTTGGACAGAAGGTCATCTATTCCCAGTATGCGGGAACGGATGTAACCCTCGGTGAGGAGAAGTACACCATCGTTCGTCAGGACGATATCCTGGCAGTTGTTGAATAAGCGTACATTCTCAGGGAAAGCTGTCCCGGGCAAAAGACCGGGAAACTGACCGATACATATAGTATAACAAGTTTAACAGTAAGGAGACGATAACAATGGCAAAGGAAATCAAGTACGGTGCAGAAGCAAGAAAGGCACTGGAGAGCGGCGTAAATCAGCTGGCGGATACAGTCCGCGTAACACTGGGTCCCAAAGGAAGAAATGTTGTCCTTGACAAATCCTACGGTGCACCGCTTATCACCAACGACGGCGTGACCATCGCAAAGGAGATCACACTGGCAGATCCATTTGAAAATATGGGCGCTCAGGTTGTTAAGGAAGTTGCAACCAAGACCAATGACGTTGCCGGCGATGGTACCACAACCGCAACGGTTCTGGCACAGGCTATGATCAACGAGGGTATGAAGAACCTGGCAGCAGGTGCAAATCCCATCGTTCTTCGTAAAGGTATGAAGAAGGCAAGCAAGGCTGCCGTACAGGCAATCTCCGACATGAGCCAGCAGATCAGCGGCAAGGAGCAGATCGCAAAGGTTGCTGCCATTTCCGCAGGTGATGAGGAAGTCGGCGAGCTGGTTGCAGACGCTATGGAGAAGGTTTCCAAGGACGGCGTTATCACCGTTGAGGAATCCAAGACCATGAAGACCGAGCTGGATCTGGTAGAAGGTATGCAGTTCGACCGCGGTTATGTATCTGCTTACATGTCCACAGACATGGAGAAGATGGTGGCTGAACTTCAGAATCCGTACATCCTGATCACAGATAAGAAGATCTCCAACATCCAGGACATCCTTCCGATACTGGAAGAGATCGTGAAGTCCGGCTCTCAGCTGCTCATCATTGCTGAGGATGTTGAAGGTGAGGCTCTCACAACTCTGATCGTAAATAAACTTCGTGGTACATTCAATGTTGTTGCTGTAAAGGCTCCGGGTTATGGCGATCGTCGTAAGGATATGCTGCAGGATATCGCAATCCTGACAGGTGGTACCGTGATCTCTTCCGAGCTTGGATATGAGCTGAAGGATACTACCATCGATCAGCTGGGCCGCGCAAAGAGCGTAAAGGTTACAAAGGACAATACCACCATCGTTGACGGTGAGGGTGAGAAGAAGTCCATCGCTGAGCGTGTCAGCGTGATCAAGACACAGCTGGAGCAGACCACATCTGATTTTGACAGAGAGAAGCTTCAGGAGCGTCTTGCAAAGCTTGCAGGCGGTGTCGCAGTGATCCGAGTCGGTGCTGCAACAGAGACCGAGATGAAGGAAGCAAAGCTTCGTCTTGAGGATGCTCTGAATGCAACCCGTGCAGCAGTTGAAGAAGGAATCATCTCCGGTGGTGGAGCTGCTTATGTTCATGCAACCAGGAAGGTGGCAGAACTGGCTGATACACTGGAGGGCGATGAGAAGACCGGTGCACAGATCGTTATCAAGGCTATGGAAGCTCCGCTGTTCCATATCGCTGCAAATGCAGGTCTGGAAGGCGCAGTCATCGTAAATAAGGTTATGGAATCCGATGATGCAATCGGTTTCGATGCATACAAGGAGCAGTATGTGAACATGATCGAGTCCGGTATCATCGATCCGGTAAAGGTTACACGTACCGCACTTCAGAATGCAACATCCATTGCGTCCACACTGCTGACCACGGAATCCGTAGTGGCAGATATCAAAGAAGAAACACCGGCTATGCCCGCCGGCGGCGCCCCCGGGATGGGAATGATGTAAGTCCCTTATTC
>CAMPAX010000114.1 GCA_946633495.1 uncultured Lachnospiraceae bacterium
GGATCTGGCGTGGCTGACGGAAAATGGTATGGACAGGGCGATCCGGGCCTATGCGGCATCCGGACCGGTCATGGGAATCTGCGGCGGATATCAGATGCTGGGTGAAACCATCGAGGATCCTGCGGGAGCAGAGCAGGGCGGCATGGCGAAGGGACTGGGACTTCTCAAGGTGCGTACCGTGCTGGAAGCATCGAAGATCCAGACCAGAAGAGAGGACAGGATCGGTCCCTTGCAGGGAGCCTTCCGGGAGCTGGGAGGATGCCTCGTGCGGGGGTATGAGATCCATATGGGAAGGACCTCACCGAATGCCGGGACAGAGCATCCGGAACAGCCTGTTCTCCTTGAAGAAGGAAATACTTACGGAACCTATCTGCATGGACTTTTCGATGCACCGGAGGTGATTCCTGCGTTACGGCAGGCATTGGCACGACTTCGGGGGATCACACTTCCCAAAGCAAAGGCAGTGGATTACGAAGCGTTTAAAGAACGGGAATACGACCGGCTCGCGGAGCAGCTGAGAAAAGCCATTGATATGGATATGATCTATCGGATTCTTGGGATCGGATCATGATGGGTTATTTGATACAAGATTGACAGGCTGCCTGATATAGGATTGACAGGTTATTTGATACATGATTCGGAAAGAGGTGACCCTCTTGCAGACAGAACAAATGCTGAAAACCTGGCGGGGGATCCGCCTGATCATCGGAGGTGCCGCCTCCGGTAAATCGGAATATGCGGAACGAATGGCTCTGAGGGGGCCGGGGGCGCGGGTCTATCTGGCTACCATGCGAAAAAGCGATTCCGCAAAGGCCCGGATCAAAAAGCATGTTTTTAGAAGACAGGATATGGGACTTATCACCATGGAAGATCCCTGTCTGGATCTCTCGGGATGGAGAGGGCTTTCGACAGGAGTGATCCTTTTGGAGGATCTTCCGAATCTGCTGGCGAACCGGATGTTTCGCCCGGACTTTGACGGATCTTCGGATGGTTTTTGGAAGAATGGATCCGCCGATATGAAGATGAACATGTCTCTTCTGATTCAGGCACTGATAACGGATATTCAAAGCCTTGCGGGACATACGGAGCAGCTGATCATCGTCTCCGGAAATCTCTTTGAGGATGGAAAAGAATACGATGAAATGACAGAACTGTATCTGGCCGGCTTGGGGGAACTTCACCGCCGGCTGGCAGAACATGCGGATAGCGTAACGGAGGTAGTCTGTGGGATTCCGATCGATCATTAAATCCATAGGAAATGCATTTTCCACCTATTCGCGGATCCCGGTGCCCCAGGGGAAGAATGCAAACTGGAACCCGGAGGATATGCGATATACTTTGGGCTTTTTTCCATGCGTCGGGATAGTGATCGGGGCATTGGAGTATCTTGTCTTTCGGTTTCTTCCGGTTCCGGGCCCGGCAAAAGCACTGATCATGGCAGTGCTTCCCCTGATCATAACCGGCGGGATCCATGTGGATGGATTTATGGATACGGCAGATGCATTTCACTCCTATGGAGACACGGAGAAAAAACTGAAAATACTGTCAGATCCTCATATCGGAGCCTTTGCGGTGATCCGGGTACTGATCCTGGCGGGGCTGTATCTCGCCGGGCTTCTGGTACTGACCCAGGGCCCCGGAAGCGGAAACCCGAAGACTCCGGTCCTTTCTCAGGCGGATCTTCAAATGCAGAGGGAGATTGGCTTTATCTTTGCGGGGACATTTATCATCAGCCGGGCGGCTTCCGGATTTCTGGTCCTGACACAGCCGGCGGCGAAAAAAAGCGGAATGACCGCTGACCTGAAGACGAATGCGGCAGGCGGAAATAAGATATTACTTTTGATCCCCGCCATGGCAGTTGCCATTGCAGGGCTTTTCATATCCCCGCTGATGATGACACTGGCACTTCTGGCACTGGTTTTTACCACCGGTTGGTTTCTCTTTGCCCGAGTACGTCCTCTGGGCGGCATCACCGGTGATCTTGCCGGATGGTACCTGTCCGTCAGTGAATGCGCCATGGTTCTTGCCATAGCGGTGGAGTGCTGTGTTTACAGGATATCCCTGGGGTGAGAAAAAAGATCGTGATCAACCAGGGGGTACCATCGGGGATGGTACAATGTCCTTTGCGGAAGGAAATGATTTACGGAGGAGAAAATGATTCTATATGTCGGAGGAAAAGCCCAGGGGATGGAAGAAGCAGTGCATGCCGAATACGGAGAAAACTGCGATCGAATCCTGTATCCGGAACGTGAGATCCGCGAACGAATCCTAGAGAGGGATTTTGCGATAATTTCCGGCGATGGAGGATCGGAGCTTACGGAAGAGATCCTGACAAAGAGTCTGTCGGAGATCCTGTCAAAAGAAAAGTCCGGGAGACCACTGGTGGTAATATCGAATCTGGTGGGCTGCGGAGTGATCCCGGTGGATCCGAAAGAAGAACAGTACCGGGAGATTGCAGGACGGCTTCAGGTGAAACTGGCAGAAAACGCAGCAGAGGTCTACCGGGTGACTGCGGGAATCCCGGAACGTATAAAGTGACCGCGGACAGCAGAAGGATAGTTCGAAAACCGGTTTCCGGCGGGTTTGGATGATGCTGCCGGGATCATTTCCGAACCCGGATCAGATCATACTGATCTACTGCAGGAGCGGACGAAGGAGCAAAGAAGCGGCAGAGAAACTGGCGAATATGGGGTACAAAAATATCTATGAATTCGGCGGTATCATTACCTGGACAGGAGAAACCGTAACCGAAGCGCCGAAACAGGAGGAGAAAGAGATGAAGCTTATGATCGGGGATACCGAAGTACCCGTGACCTGGCAGAACAACGTATCCACAGCTGCCCTTCGAGAGCTGCTCCCCCTTGAGATTCCCATGTCCATGTACGGAGGATTTGAACAGGTAGGTCCCATCGGTCAGAGCATTGTAAGTGATGATACGCAGACGACGACGGACTATGGAGATATCGTGCTTTATTCAGGAGATCAGATCGTGATCTTCTACGGATCCAATTCCTGGTCTTACACCAGACTTGGACATATCCACATGCCGCAGGATGAGCTGGAAACCCTGCTTGCAAATGGAGATGTGACGATTCGGATAACACAGGACTAAAGTCTTTCCGGTCATATCGAACTGCATATTTGAGTGAATCATATGATGCCGGGGTGAAAAGGCATTTTGCCCCGGCCGATGATTCGCAGCACGCGCACTACGTTTGCAAAGTGCTGCTATCATCATATCCACGATCACGAAAAATGCATTTACGGATGCCATCCCACCCGTCATATGTTATAATCAAAGCAAACAAACTGAGGAAGACACAGTTTTGAAAGAAAGGATTTCATTATGAAGATACGACCGAAGAAAGCCATGCTGATCGGGCTTGCCTCTTCCGTACTTTTCAACACCGCCGGATGCGTAACCAATGGAGGATCGGAAGAACCGAAACCGCAGGTGACCACGGAGGAAAATGTACCGGTTGCGGTCTATGGCCCGCCGGAGGCATTTACATCCGCTCCTACGGTAGAGGAAAATGAACTTCCGGACGTCTATGGACCGCCGGAGGATTTTTGACATGACAAAACAGGAGATCAAACTTGCAAATCTGAATACACTGGCAGATTATCAGGAAAAACTCTGCCAAAATCCGCAGCTGCGTCAGCTCTTTTTCGAGTTGACGCTTCGTTGCAATGAGGCTTGTTTTCATTGCGGCAGCAGCTGTGCTTCCAACCGCCCGGACGGGCTCCCTCTGGAGAAGCTGAAGGATATTCTGGATGAAGTGAAGGCAGAATTCGGCACCGGCGTGAAGATCGCGCTGACCGGAGGCGAACCCTTCCTGTATCCGGATTTTTTTGCATTTACGGAATATCTTCATAAGCAGGGATTCCGCTGGGGCATGACCAGTAACGCTACCCTGATCACAAAAGAAGTGGCCGAACATCTTCGGGATACGGGGATGACCGGGATCTCGGTGAGTATCGACGGACTTCCCGAAACACATGACCGGTACCGGAATTACCCCGGGGGTTACCGGCTTGCCATGGAAGGACTTCAGAATCTGATCGAAGCGGCTGAAGGATCGAAAGGCTGCGAACCCTTCACCACGATGGTGACCACGGTGGTGAACCATGAAAACATTCGGGAGATACCTGCACTCTTCGATATCTTCGATCACATGGACATCAACGAATGGCGGCTTACCGGCATCGAACCCATCGGACGGGCGCTGAACTTCCCGGATATGCTTCTCACACCGGAGGATAACCGGTGGCTGATGGAATATATCAAAGCCAAAAGAGAAGAGAAGCTGCCGGTCGAATACTCCTGCTGCCATTTTCTCGGATTGGAATATGAGGCAGAGGTCAGAGACTGGTACTTCCTCTGCAATGCGGGAATTTACGTCGCGGCCATTATGGAGAACGGTGACGTGGGAGCCTGCCTGGACATCCCGCGAAATAATATCTCGATCCAGGGAAATGTACTGAATGACTCCTTTACCCGGATCTGGAAGGAGGAGTTTCAGTTCTACCGGACGCCCCTTTCCGATCGGAATGAAACATGCAGGGCCTGCCCGGAGAAGCGGTTCTGCCGCGGAGGATCCTATCACAGCTGGAACTTCGAGAAGGAAGAGCCCAGAGTCTGCTTTAAGGATGTGCTTTTCTGATATGACGCGAAGAGAAAAATCATGTTGATCTATGGAATAATAAAACTGCATATCCTTGCATTTCTGGCAGGTGTTCTTCTGGATCTTCTGATCGGAGACCCGGAGTGGCTTCCCCATCCGATCCGATGGATGGGAGGGCTGATCGGTGATCTGGAAGAGAAATGGAATCGCCCCGGCCTTTCTTCTGAGGAAAAAAGGAGGCGTGGAAAGCGTATGGTATCCACCGTGCTGATCCTGACTGTGATATACAGCGGAACCGCGGTGGTTCTTTCCTACTACATTCATCCCTGGCTCGGAGCAGCGGTGGAAGCGGTTCTCACCGCCTATATGCTGGCAGCGCATTCTCTGGTGAAGGAGAGCAAAAATGTAGCAGCGGCACTGGAGCAGGAGGGGCTGGAAGCCGGAAGAACGGCGGTGGCACGGATCGTCGGCCGGGAAACGGATCGTCTGGATGAAGACGGCGTGATCCGGGCGGCGGTGGAAACCGTGGCAGAGAATGCTTCCGACGGCGTGATCGCGCCTTTTCTTTATCTTCTGCTCGGAGGTCCGATCCTCGGCTGTGCTTACAAGGCGGTAAATACCATGGATTCCATGGTGGGTTATAAGAACGAAAGATACATGGATTTCGGCCGCGCAGCCGCAAAGCTGGATGATGCGGTGAATTTTGTTCCTGCCAGACTTACCGGGTGGCTGCTGACACTGGCAGCGGCATTTCTGCCGGGCTGCAGCGCCAAAGATTCCATAAGGATCCGGAGAAGGGACGCGAAGAAGAGCACCAGTCCCAATTCCGGGGTGCCGGAGGCAACCGTGGCGGGAGCTCTCGGCGTGGAGCTTCTGGGGGATGCATACTATCACGGACAGCTGGTTCATAAGCCGAAGATCGGTGATCCGAAACGAAAGATATCCATACAGGATATAGGGCGGACCAACCGGATGATGCTTCTTGCGGAAGGGATCGCGGTGCTGTTCACTCTGAGTTTGATACCTTTGATATGGCTTCTTTAAGATCGGGTTGGTCATGAAGTTGACAAAACACGCATAAAATCGATATCCTTTTGAAAAAAACTTCGATATGATGTAGAAAACATGGCAGTAAGACCGGCTGTGAAAATGAGAAAAGGATAAGGAGAGAACATGAGCAGAAAAAGACTATCGAAAGTTATTTTACTTTCTGCCGCGCTGGGGCTTTTAGCGACCGGCTGCGGAAAGGATGCAGACACGTCAACCCAGACCACAGAGGCTGCAACGCCGGAGTTCGTAACGGAGAAGCTGGAAGTTCCCACAGATGGGCCGGAGGAAATTATGAGTGAAAACGGAACTGAGATCGTAACAGAAGAGCTGGGAACCGAAGCACCAAAAACAGATCCCGTGAAAGTGGTGACCGGAGTTCCGGAAGGGTATTCTCTGGTATGGGAGGATAACTTCGACGGTACGGAGCTGTCCGAGGCAGACTGGAATTACGAAGAGCATGAGGTTGGCTGGGTCAATCATGAGCTTCAGGAATATATTCCGAGCTCGGAATACGCGTTCGTAAAGGACGGAGAGCTGGTGATCAAGCCGGTTAAGGAAGTGGCTGCGGATGGCAGCGTACATTACATTTCCGGACGGGTCAATACACAGAATAAGCATGTTATCAAGTACGGCTGGATCGAGGCAAGGATCAAAGTACCGCAGGGGAAGGGATTTTTGCCCGCGTTCTGGATGATGCCGAAGGATGAGGAGTTCTACGGACAGTGGCCGAAGTGCGGTGAGATCGACATCATGGAGGTGCTTGGAAATAACATCACAACCAATTATGGAACCCTTCATTTCGGTGAGCCCCACAAGCAGCAACAGGGAAGCATCACTCTGTCCGAGGGAGATTTCGCAAATGAATATCATACCTATGCGCTCGAATGGAACCCCGGTGTGATCCGCTGGTATGTGGATGGGGTACAGTATTATGAAACCAGTGACTGGTTCTCGGCATTGGACGGCGAAGAGAGAGCTTATCCGGCACCCTTTAATCAGCCCTTCCATGTGATCCTGAATGTAGCAGTGGGCGGTGACTGGCCGGGCGATCCCGATCCGGATCTGGTATTTGATGAGAAGACCTGCATGTACGTGGATTATGTCCGCATGTACCGCAGGAGAAATTACAATGAGAAGGTAACCAAACCGGTTCGTGAGATGGTTTGGAAGGAAGCAGACTCTACAGGCAACTTTGTTACCAACGGCGATTTCGCGGAGGCAGAGGATCTTACGGATGATGTAAACTGGAAATTCCTTGAACTGAACGATGGCAAGGGTTCCGCAGAGATCAAGGACGGTGAGATCACCATCAAGACCGACAACTTCGGTACGGAAGAGTATTCCATCCAGCTGGTACAGCCGGGTATGCCCATGATGCAGGGGAAGAAATACAAGTTCTCCTTCGAAGCATACGCAGATGAGGATCGTCAGATGAAGCCGGCCATCACAGCTCCTCTGGCAGACTGGATCCGGTACTTCCCGGATACGCCGGTGAAGCTTACCAGGGACTGGCAGACATTTGAATTCGAGTTCGAGATGAAGGATAAGGACGACGACAGCGGACGTGTGGAATTCAACATGGGCAATCAGGGCAGCACGGCAACGATCCATATCCGTAACGTTCGTCTGGAGGAAGTACAGTAAATTTTACGGAGTACGGACTCGGTTTCACAGGATCTGCAGGGGGCACAGCCCCCCTGATGCGGATCCCTGATCCGAAACCATAATTCGAAACCATGGTTC
>CAMPAX010000115.1 GCA_946633495.1 uncultured Lachnospiraceae bacterium
AGTTCAAAAAACCTCTCCGCATACGATCTTATGTCTTTTTCTTCTATGATGCCGGGGGCAAAAGCGACTCTGCCCCCAGCTGTTTTATGAATATGCTGCAAGTCAGATCAACCCTTTACCGCACCCAGCATGATACCTTCTTCAAAATACCTCTGCATGAACGGATATACAAGCAGGATCGGGATCACCGATACCATGGATACGGTATACTTAATGAGCAGTCCGTTATTTGCGAAGTCCAATGCTGCGTTATTTCCGGCACCCGGCTTATTCATGATCGCTGCAATGTTGCTGCTGGTATTCAGATAGATATACAACCTGTGCTGCAATGTATAAAGATGCGGAGAATCCGACATCAGAATCAGCGAATCCTGGAAGCTGTTCCAGTGACCCACCGCTCCGAAGATCGCTATCGTTGCAAGGATCGGTTTTGACAGAGGCCATATGATCTTTCGGAATACCGTCATGAAGGAGGCCCCATCGATAAATGCACTCTCCTCCAGCTCTCCCGGTATAGATTCGATATATGTCTTTACCAGGATGATGTTATAAGGTGCAACAATTCCCGGAATAATGTATGCTGCGAAGCTGTTGGTAAGACCCAGCATCTGCATGTTAAGATACCAGGGAATGAGTCCGGCGTTGAAATACATGGTAACTACCAGGAAGCGATAGAAGAACTTTCGTCCCCACATCTCCTTCTTGGTTACCAGATATCCTACAAATGCGGAAGCCACGACCATGAGTGCCGTACCAAGGATGGTACGTGCAACGGACACAAGGACCGAATTCCCAAGATCACTGGCATTGGTAAGTGCGAGGTAGCTCTGCAGGTTGATGCCTCTCGGGATAAAGTTGATGGAGCCGCTGTTTACCAGTTTTGCATCCGAGATGGTGTTGATGAAAATATAATAAAATGGGAAGATACAGGATATCGTGAATATGATGAAAAACAGGTAATCCGCGATATAGAAAATGATATCCGCCCCGGTGTATTTATGCTTCGTGCTTTTCGCGTTGATCTCAATCGTCTCACCGCTGGGAGTGGTGGCAAGGATGATCTTCTTTTTGTCTTTTCTTTTTAATTCTTTTTCTCCGACTTCCATTCCTTACCTCCTTCCTAAATGATGCTTTCTTTACGAACCAGCTTGGAGATTCCGTTGGCCATAAAGAGAAGTGCTACACTGACTAAGGACTTTGCCATACCGATCACTGTGGAAAGCGGTATGCTTCCTCCGCCGAAGCCGAGGTGATATACATAGAGATCCAGGACTTCCATGTGATTCATATTGTCTGCATTACTGAATACCAGGTACTGATCCAGACCATTGGACAGCATTCCGGCTACTGCCATCAGCAGCATGACCATATAGGTGGGAAGCAGTCCCGGCAGAGTTACATGCCAGATCCTCTGGAACCGTCCGGCGCCGTCCACGGTAGCGGCCTCATAGAGCTGACGGTCGATACCGGATATGCCGGCGATGTAAATGATGGCGGACCAGCCCACGCCTTTCCAGAGACCCCAGGCCAGCATCTTCAGCCAGGTAAAATTGTCTCCCATCAGGTGGTTTCCGGTTGCCCCGAAGATGGTGTTGATGAAACCATCCGTAGAGAAGATTGCAAGAGCTACCGTATATACCAGGATCCAGCTGATGAAGTTCGGGATCGTTGTAAAGGTCTGTACGATCCGCTTAAATGGCTTACTCTTGATCTCGGTAAGGAAGACAGCGAAAGCAAGAGGGATCCAGCTGGTGATGATCCCGAGGCCGCTCATAGCCAGTGTATTCCGAAGTACCCGCACCAGCTCTCCTCTGGTTGCTTCATTTTCAAAAAGATATTTAAACCACTTGAAGCCTACCCATGTTTCGCTTGAAAGCTCGCCGCCGGCCCGATAATCGAAGAAGGAATATCTCCATCCCCAAAGCGGCAGGTAGCAGAATACAAACGCCAGAAGGGCAAAGGGCAGGAACATCAGGAACAGCTTGAAACGGGTCTCCATGGAGAACTTTTCATTTTTCTCCGGCCTGGGAGTTCCGATCATCTCAATGACGGTGGTGATCAGAATGATCACTGCAAGAACCGCGATCACGATGATTCCGGATGCAAAGCTTGCGCCGACCTTATCCTGATTCTGTGAATTGCTGAACTGTCCGTAGGCTGCAATGACAAGGCCGAGTCCGGTGGCAAGAACAGCAATTCCTCCAAAGGTGAGGATGAAGGACAGGCGTTTGCATTTCCTGTTTCCAAGATTGATGCAGGTCGCGGATGAGACCACCAGAATTCCTACCAGCGTCACAAGACATCCGATATAAAGAAGGTGGAAGGTACTCTCCTCTACCCAGCCTCTTCGGAATCCACGTCCGACGTTCTCGATCAGACTGTTGTAGGAGATCGCAGATGTAAACAAAGAAAGATTCTTGCTGATAAGAGTCGTAAGTGCCGCCGGATTAAAGTTCGGCAGAAAGATGAGGAAGAACATGAGAAGCGCTGCGATCCGGTGAATCGCATATGCAAACCCGACCGGTTCTTTCTGTCTTTCCTTTTTCTTGTTTACGACACTCCTGTTTTCCGCTTCCAACTCCCGGATTCTGGACATATCCACTTTCACTGCCTGTGGAACCGACTTGTCCGGATCCATGTCCCCGCCTTGGGACTGCGATGCATTCCGTATACCCGGTTCCGAGGCGTTTTCCAGATCCGTCACATCATATTCGTCCTGATCTGTGACAGATTTGTTCTCGTCCATAACGTTCCTCCTCGCTGCATTATTTCATCTTTTCTCATACGAATGACTCCGGGATCAAGGGTATTTCCCCGGGCTGATGATCCCACGGCCCTTCTTTCCTATCATTAATGACAGTATAAAAGAAAAAGTGCCGAAATAATACCTCAATTACAAGGCACAAAATACATAAATATTTGAACACCACCGTTGAAATATCAAAGCATTTCGGTATCCGGCCGGGATTCCTTCTACCTAAAAAAGACGGCATGCCATGGGACATGCCGTCTGAGGGGATTATAAGAATTATGATAAGAGAATTCTTAATTAGTTTTTCTTCTTCTTTTTTGTACCGATCACGATACCAACAACAGCAAGGATCGCTGCTGCACCGCCGCATGCGATACCTGCGATGGCTCCACCGGAGAGACCGCTCTTCTCGGTAGTTGCTTCGGTTGCTGCTTCCGTAGATGCTGCCTCGGTTGCAGGTGCTTCGGTCACAGTTTCTGTATCGGGTTCGGACTTAACATAGCCCTTCTCCTCAAGATACTTATCCAGATTCGGATCTCCTTCGGTACCTACACCTGTACCTGTGATGGAGAAGACAACCTTGATCTCCTTCTCAGGAGTCAGCGCTGCAGTGTCACATGCCGGATTCTCGCCGATTCCGGTACCGGATCCGTCATATGCATTGGAGATGTCGATACGGAAACGTCCGTTTCCTTCGATATCACCAAGAACCAGATTGTCGGAATTGGATGTGATCTTCTCACCATCCACGAAGATAGCTACACGTACCTTGGCATCTGTATCCTTCAACTCATCTTTATCATTTGCACGAAGTGTGCCGACAGACTTCATAGCCTTGCCCATGCCGTCGATATCTACAAGGAATACAAGTGCGCCTTCCTGGGGTTCTGCCTTGGATGCAGCACCAACCTGCTCAGCTGTCAGAGATACTTCATAAACGCCGTCGCCGGTTACGGAAACTTCGTTTCCTACGCCCATGTTGAAGTTCTGCCAGGACTGCTCCTTACCATCGGAGAACATCAGGAATGCGGTCCAGGGACCGGTTGTGTCAACCTCTTCTGCTTCAGCCTCTACGTAGGAACCGAAAGGCTTACCATCTGCCACCAGGTTGTAGGTTACTTCAACGGAGGTGATATCCGTCTCAGCGAAAGCCTTCGCATCAAGAGCTGTGGGGATAACGTCTGCTGCTCCGTCCAGAGTTCTTCCGCCAAAGTTTGCATCCGACGGATTTACCCATTCGTTGTACAGGTTTACACGGGTTGTGATCTGGTCATCAGAGCTTGTGTAGGTCTTACCTGTCAGTGCTACTTCCTGACCGTTTACCTTTACGGACTTGATATCCATAACGCCGTAGGGGAAGTACTTCTCGCCGTCCTTGATCTCAACGTCGATAAATGCAAAGCCCTTTGCCGGAGCTTCTGCAGTCGCCTTGATCTCGCAGGATACGGTATACTCGCCTTCACCGGTTACGGTTGCCTTGTTCATGGTTACGGTCGGATAATCCTTTCCGTCATTCCACCACTGGTTTGCCCATGCGGTATCGGAGAATGTGATAAAGGACTCGGTTCCTTCTGCCGGAAGCGGCTCTGCAACCTTGGTCCTGGCAGACTCAGCTGCTTCGTTCTTTCCGAAGTCGGAAACGGTAAATGTTACTTCTACGGACTGGAAACCTTCCAGCTTGTCAGAACCCCAAAGCATGGCGGTTGCGCCCTTTGCGTCCTGTGTGCAGCGTGTATCTGCTGCAACATTTCCGCTCTCATCCGTGGGCTTATTCCACTCATTGTAAAGATTAACACGTGTCTCGATTCCTGCGCCGTCTGCGGAACAGGTATAGCTGTAACCGGCCATCTCGATCTTCTCACCGTTGATCTTGATCTCATCTACGGTCACGATGGACTTGTTTCCCATGACTCTCTCACCGTTCTTCACCTGAAGGGCGTTGAACTGTGCCAGATTCTGGGGCTCCTTTGCTTCCATGGATACCGTGTAGGTACCGTCACCTGTGATCTCGGCTGTTGTATAGGTTGCTTCAAAGTCAGCCCAGTCCGAGTTGTTGATCGAAAGATATGCAGTCCCATCCGCATAACCTGCGATCTCCGCATCCCGTGCCTCTCCCGCATGTGCGATGCCGGGGATAAAACCTACGGCAAGAACGCTTGCAAGAACGGCAGCAGAAAGACGCTTGAACATCTTCTTCATATTCCATCCTCCTTTTAAATCAGTGCAGATCAGGTGATGCCCGCCTGTCTTACACATTGATCCGGATACCGCAAGGTATCCACCTTACATAGTTTCTGAATAAATTCTAACAATATCGCCGATGGAATTATACCTCAAGATTTTCACTTTCTTTGCTTTAATTATTAGTGTAAAAAAAGCCATAAAAAAACGGACTGTTTCACTTGATTTTACCATCGGGAAACAGCCCGCTTATTATACAGAATCCGCCGGGATCAGCGGCATAAGGATCTCTACCTGGGTTCCCTTCTTTGCCTCACTGTTGATGGTGACGCCGAACCGTTCACCGAAGCGTAGCTTGATACGCTGATTCACGTTTACTACACCGATATGGGTGCGGTCCAGGTTTTCGAAATCGTTCATGCCCCGTCGGATCTTTTCCAGTTCTTCCTTTGACATGCCGTTTCCGTTGTCCTCGATCAGTATCTGAAGGATCGACCCTGCCTCTACCTTGATGTCGATCCGTCCGCCCTCCACCATATCCTCCATGGCATGGACGTAAGCATTTTCCACAAATGGCTGGATCACAAGGGGCATGATCATGTATTTCTCTGCCTTCTTTGGATCATAGCGAAGCGTTGCCGTGATCCGGTCTCCGAACCGATATTCCTGGATCTTCAGGTAACAATCCACCTTGTCCATCTCCCAGGCCAGGGTTTTCAGTTCACTTCCTGCTTCCAGAGAGCTTCGAAGAAGCCGTGTCAGACGGACGGAGATATCTTCGATCTCCTTCTCTTTGTTGATCATGGCCAGCATCCGGATATTTTCAAGAGTATTATACAGGAAATGCGGATTGATCTGGGTCGCCAGCATTTTGAATTCCACATCCTTCTGCCGGGAATACAGCTGTTCCTTCTGCACCCGTTCCTCTGCCGCCGCCTCCGTAAGGGACTGCATATTCTGGACCATTTTATTCATATCCGTATACAGATCGTAGATCTCATCCTTTGCATCTCCGATCCCGGTTTCCGCAGTATCATAATCCTTCTCCACCACCTTATGCATGGCCTTCCCCAAAGCCGTGATCCGGCGGGAAAACCAGCTGTTCAGAAGGAAAATGGCCAATGCCATGATGAGAGCTCCGCCCAAAAGCGGGATGATGGTCCTTGCCGCCGATCCTCGGATGTTGGAATCGATCTCATCGTAGGGACGGATCACGATGATGTCATAATAATCCTCGGAATAGCGCGGAGTGATCCGGACCGAGGAGAGAAAGCAGCTCTGATCACGGAAATCAAAGCGTTCCGACTTCTTCTCTTCCATGATCCTGGAGATGAAGATCATCTCATCCTCCGTCAGATCGAAATTGGTATGTACCAGCTCTCTTGTATTCAGCGTCATGAAAGCAAAGCCATCCAGATTATTCACAAAATCATATGTAAGGGCAGAATCGATGGAGATACTGATGATCCCGGCCTGTTCATAGTCCCGGGTATAAAGGACCCGGGTAAGACGGATACTTCTCCTTCCGGTACCAAGGTCGGTAAGGTATGACCAGCTGGGGGTACCGGGATGTGCCATGGTGCTGATGTACCAGGATTTCTCCTTGATCGTATCCGTGATCAGCCGGAAGAATTTATTATCCACGTGATCCACCGTGTCCGGATAGACATAGATACAGATACTCGAGATATTCCCGTAATAACGGCGGACATATTCCGTAAGTTCATTAAAGCTTCGATAATCAAACAGGCGGAAGCCGCTTCCGCTGACCAGCGGTACTCCGATCTTCTGCTCCTTCGGGTCAAAAAATACCCGTTCCGAAAGTTCCACCGCCAGATGCATATCCGCCTCGATCTTCTCCTGTCCCTCTGATAGTTTTGCTTTCTCATTGTTGATCTGTACATTGGAAAGAGACCTGCGGGAAGAATTAAACATAAAAAGAGTCACAAAAAGAAGCGGCAGAAAACAGCCGATGGCATACACCAACAGCATTCTCTGCCGCAGCTTCAGATTCTTGAACTTTTCGGTGATTTTTCTGAACATACTGTATTATGTGATCCTTCGCACCAAAAAGCAATCGGATCAATTTATTACATACGTTTAAATACCGGAATCACATCGAGCGGCGCGGGAACCGTTACAAAGTCCCCTCCCTCTACTATATCACCATTCTCGATATTTTTCCACTTTCCTGCCGGAAGATACAGAGTACGCTCTGTTGCTCCCGCCGTGAGGATCGGTGCCACCAGATAATCAGGGCCGAACATATACTGCTCCGGAAGTTCCCAGCACTTCGGATCCTCCGGGAATTCATAGAACATGGTACGGATCAGAGGAGAACCGTTCTTTGCCGCATCCTCCATCAATCCTGCGATATAATCCTTCATGGAAAGACGAAGATCCAGATATTTCTTCATGATCCGGTAAGCTTCATCACCGTAGCTCCAGAGCTCGTTTGGCTGACCGGTATGAAGGTA